>JAYVAQ010000546.1:0-3589 GCA_043750875.1 Rhodanobacteraceae bacterium | reverse complement strand
GGCGGCGGGCACGAAAACGCGGGTACTTGTCAGGTTGCCAATGAAGATGCCGAGCGGGTTTTGGCGGAGTTGATCGCGCAAATCACGACGGATGGGTCGAAGCGCTAACTCTATGCCCTATATCGATACCGTACAGCCCAACCCCGCGCGCTCATGGATGGCGCATATGTCCGCCGGTCTGGGCCTATTGGCGTTATTGGGCGTGGCCTGCTTTCACTTCCCAGAACTGTTAACAAGTCGGGATTTTCGCGCGGTTTACACCGAGCATTTCGCACGAAATTTGTTGTTGATTGGCACGATCGCCGCGTTTATTTTAGGCACGATCGCGATTTTGCGCGGGCGCAATCGCCGCATTGCGCTGGTTGGGGTCTGTAGCGCCGCACTGGCGGTGTTGCTGGGTGGCGCTACCGTGCATTTTGGCGCGATCAATTCCACCGCCTATTCGCTCGGCCTTGACTGGTTCATTATTTCGCTGTTTTTCTCGACCATTGTGTTCGTGCCGATCGAGCGCATGCTGCACGTGCGCAATATCTCAACCCTGCGCCCCGAATGGCGTACCGATTTGAGCTACTATTTTTTCAGCCACATCCTAGTGCAATTCGTTTTAATTGCTGTCACCGCGTCCGCTAGCACCATGGATGCGCTAGTGGCAAATGCCAGTCTGAAAGGTCTGATCCAAGCGTTGCCGGTTTGGCTGCAGTTTTTACTCGCGGTTTTCTGTGCTGACTTATTTCAAGCCGGGCTGCACAGGATTTATCACCATGTGCCGTTCCTGTGGCGCTTTCATGCCGTACATCACTCCAGCCGCCATATGGACTGGCTGGCCGGTTCGCGCGTGCATTTGATAGAAGTGATCCTGACGCGTAGCGCGGTGCTGTTGCCGCTTGTGGTGCTTGGTTTTGCCCCGGCTGCGGTCAATGCTTACGTGGTATTCGTCGGGATCCAAGCGGTGCTGGCACACGCCAATTTGAATATCAATTTTGGCTGGCTAGAGTACGTTTTAGTGACGCCGCGCTATCACCGCTGGCACCACGCGCGGCACGTGGACTATATGTATGTGAATTACGCCATTCACTTGCCGCTCGTCGATATGCTGATGGGCACCTTCAAGCTGCCGCCCAAAGGAGAGTGGCCCGAAGAATACGGCGTTATGAAACTGGAAACGGTGCCGACAGGGCTGGTGGCGCAGGCAGTCATGCCGTTTTTGCCGAAAAAGACGTTTGTGGATTATGTTGGCAAAGATCATTTGGCCGACGAGCAAGCTTAGTAAGCGAGATCCGGCGATATTTTTGAGCACAGAGATAGAATTGTGGCATCGGCCAAAAATTATATTGTTTCTGTTTAAATAAAGAATGCCCCGAAGGGGCAAAATGTGACAGCCCAGGGCAACGCCCTGGGAATAATGCGTAAGGGAAATCTGAGCCCTGTAGGGGCGAAACATCCATCTCGGTGCGTATTTCGCCCCTTCAGGGCTCAATCCCATAATATGATCAAACCCAGGGCGTTGCCCTGGGCTATCAAATTTCGCCCCTTTGGGGCGATTTCAAATCGTCAATTAGATGCTATTTTCGAACAATTATTTGAATGCGAAACCGAAATTCCCTCGGCTTCGGTGTTAATTGCCGATATTTAATATTGCAAAAGTCACCCATGACCCCCGAACTAATCGCATTTCTTACCCTCGCCGTATTAATTATTGCCTTTTTGTATTCCTCAGTCGGGCACGCTGGCGCGTCTGGCTACATCGCCGTGATGACGCTTTTTAGTCTGACACCAGAGGAAATAAAGCCCACTGCGTTGGCGCTTAATATTTTGGTAGCGAGTATTGGATCTTGGCAGTTTTGGCGCGCTGGACATTTCTCGTGGAAATTATTTTGGCCATTTGCGCTGCTTTCATTTCCACTGGCTTTTGTAGGTGGGTATCTAAATTTACCCACGCAGGTATTCAAAATTGTGATTGGCGTTGTTTTGCTTTTTTCGGCCATTCGATTTTTGATGCCGCAAATTGCCGAAGAAAAAACGACCGAACCCTCCAAGGCTGTTGCGATCAGCGTTGGTGCGGGTTTAGGGCTTTTATCGGGGCTAACAGGAACTGGAGGTGGTATCTTTCTGACGCCACTGCTGCTGCTGATGCGTTGGGCCACGACTAAGAACGCCGCTGCGGTGTCGGCCGTTTTTATTTTAATGAATTCTATTTCTGGCTTGCTTGGCAATTTTAGTGCCACCAAAAATATTCCATCATTTATTTTACCGCTTGCTGTTGCGGTGGTTGTGGGCGGTGCGATGGGCTCATACTTGGGGAGCAAAAAACTAGCACCGCTAGCGATTAAGCGGCTGCTTGCTATTGTTTTAATTATTGCGGGCTTGAAGTTGATATTGACTTAAATATGCGCTGCCATCCGGTTCAAATCCGCTTATTAACTTAGCAAGCAAATGGCTGAAAGCCCATGCCATCACAGCCTGGGGCATCGCCCCAGGAGTAGAAGCCGTCAATGTTTGAGGGCTGAAAGCTCGCACCATTGGTTCGTTTTCGAGATGCGCAGAGCTTGATAGATCGGGCTTTCAGCCCTCATCGACATTGAATGACTGTACCTGGGGCGTTGCCCCAGGCTGTGATAGTTCGCGCCTTCGGCGCTTAAAGAATTGCGTCGAGTTAGCTTAAAGTTTACGGCACTATCCAGGTTAGCGCCCGCTGCCCACCCGCATTAGCGTGGACTTTCCGAACAAGCTTTCAATCAGATCCACTGCTAGGGCAGCGGTGCGATTGTGCTCGTCAAACGCGGGGTTGAGCTCGACGACATCCAAGGAGGCCAGCAATCCAGTGTCCGCGATCATCTCCATACATAGCTGCGCTTCGCGATAGTTCGGGCCGCCGGGCACCGTGGTACCAACCCCCGGCGCGATCGATGGATCTAGAAAGTCAACGTCAAAACTCACGTGCAGATGGGTATCACTATCCAAATCGGCCAGCGCATATTCCATAGTGCGGCGCATGCCGTGTTCGTCGATAAAGCGCATATCGAAGATATCAATGCCTACTTCATGCACTAATGCGCGTTCACCCTCGTCCACCGAGCGTATTCCGACTTGTTTGATCTGCCCAGGCAGCAGCATTTGCCCAAAGCCATCCAAATCGGTTAGCGGTTGAGGGCCGAAGCCACATAAGCAAGCGACCGGCATGCCATGCACATTGCCCGAGGGGGTAATGCCTGAGGTGTTGAAATCAGCATGCGCATCGAGCCAAATGACACGCAATTTTTTATTCACTTCCTTACAATATCGCGCCACCGCGCCAATCGAACCGATCGCCAAACAGTGATCGCCACCCAACATAATCGGCAATCGCTGCGCGCGAAGTTCGGCGATGATGCTGGCATAAGCTAGGCGATTCCAAGCTACGACTTGGTCCAAATGCCGGTAACCATCGACTGGCGGCAACCAAGGGTTGAGTGGTCCAATCAGATTGCCAATGTCATTGACCACCCGGCCGCGCGCGCGTAACGCGGCTTCCAAGCCAGCCACGCGTAAGGCTTCGGGGCCCATTGAGGCACCGCGATGCCCGGCACCAATATCGGTGGGCAGGCCAATT
>JAYVAQ010000545.1:0-3263 GCA_043750875.1 Rhodanobacteraceae bacterium | reverse complement strand
CCGTGGTCAACGTGGGCGATAATGGCGATGTTGCGCAGCTTTTCAATCATAACGGCGTCCTTGCCGGGCGGGCATTGGGTGTGGATAAGTGTTTGGCGCTTACATTTTGAAGTTAAGTCTTCAACAGTAAGCGCAAAATGCGACAATTTGGCGAAGATTAACGCTTTAAGCTTGAACGGGAGGCGTGCTGAATCAACGTTGCCTGAACCAAAATTCAGGCCGGATTGATCTGCGGCTTGTCGGCTGCACGCTACAAAGGCGCTTCGCTACGCAACAAATGGCTGGTGCTTGCGATCAATGCGCCCAGCCAACCCAAGCCCGTACCAAATGCTAACAGTGCCGTTATCTCGATGGCATTCAGGCCTTGCAGCTCGAAGCTGCTGCCGTAACTCAATGCGAGTGCTGCAACAGCTGGCTTGAGTAGGTGTACAGCAAGCGTGACCAGGGCGAGCGCCAGTGTGGCTCCAAAGGCGCCAAACCAAAAGCCTGAATAGAGAAATGGCCGTCGTACAAAGGCATTACTAGCGCCGACCAAACGCACAATCTGAATTTCGTCCGCACGCCCAGCTATTTCCAGGCGAATCGTGTTGCCAATTACTAGCAGTACCGTCAAGGCCAATAGCGCACCGAAGACGACAACGCTTTTTTCTGCAAGCGCCATCAGCGCTTTCAAGCGCAGGAGCCATTCCTGATCAAACTGCACGATTTCGACTTGCGAAAGCTTCCGCAACTCCGCGACCAGCGCCATCGCGCGCTCGCTTTTAAGGGTGCTGGCGTCCATCGTTACCACCAAAACATACGGTAGCGGGTTGCCCTCCAACACGTTTAGCGCATCGGTGAAACTGGTGAGCTCGCGAAATTCTGCCAAGGCCTGCTCGGGCGTTTTCATACTTACACCTGAGATGCCGGGCATTAGCGCGACTTGATCTTGCAGACTTTGCGCCTGACTTGCAGTCACGTCTGATCGTAAAAACAGGCTGACATCGCCCGGCTGGCTGAGTGCGCCAGAAAGGTGTTTGAGATTTTTCAAACTCAAATGCCCAAGCGTAGGCAGCGCTAAAGCCAGCGCCAACACGCCGAGCGTCAGCAAATGATTGAACGGCTGACGTGCAAAGCGGCCCAGGCTGGAGAGCAGCCCATAAGCATGACTGCGCAGCCACGCACGCAGCGCGGATTGCTTGATCGGCGCGGCGTGCAGCTCAGTCATGCTCGTCATATTCGCCTTGTGTAATTGGGGTGCGGCTACGCTGCCCAGCGGGGCGAAAATCATCAATCAATTTGCCATGGTCCAGCACCAGTACGCGTTTTTCCAACTTGCGCACCAGATGTAAGTCGTGGCTAGCGACCAATACCGTGGTGCCCGCGCGGTTGAACTCGACAAACAACTGCATGATTTCCTCAGACAGCTCTGGGTCCAAATTGCCAGTGGGTTCGTCCGCCAAAATTATCTGCGGCTTGGCAACTGCCGCGCGCGCAATGCCGACGCGCTGCTGTTCGCCCCCGCTTAAAGTGATCGGCAATGCGCGTTCTTTACTGCCTAGATTGACCTTGTCCAGCGCCGCGCGCACGCGTTTTCCGATATCCCGGTGCGCAACACCTGCCACCACCAGCGGTAGCGCGACGTTTTCATAGACGCTACGGTCAAACAACAGCCGGTGATCTTGAAAGACCAAACCTAGTTGGCGCCGATACGCGGGCACCGAACCCGCAGAAAAACGGCTCACCGGTTGGCCGAGCGCATAAACCGTGCCCTTGGTCGGTCGATCAATCGCTGCGATCATACGCAACAAAGTACTTTTGCCTGCGCCGGAATGGCCAGTGACAAACACCATTTCGTCCGCTGCCAGCTCGAAACTCAGATCTGTTAAAGCTTGAAAGCCCGACGCAAAGCGCTTTGTGACGCTTTCAAAACGAATGCTCGTGCTCGATTTTGACTCAGCCGGCGGTTCCAACTCAGGGCTTGCCTTCAGCACAGCCGATGGCTTCGGTTCTGCAATTGGTTTAGCGTCGGCTTTTGCTTGCGGCTCGGGACGCGGTCGATATTTCGCCATTAGCCGGTACCGCCAAGCAAGGAATTAATCTCAAAGATGGGCTGTAAAATGGCCAGCACAATCGCCAACACCACCGCGCCCATCAGCAAAATCATCGCGGGTTCCAAGAGCGCAACTAAACTTGCGAGCTTGCTTTGCACTTGTTTCTCAATCAGCGCTGCCGCGTGATCCAGCATTGCTTCTAGCGAGCCGCTTTTCTCACCTGAACCCGCCAGCCGCACCAGCAAATTTGGAAACTGACGCGTATCACGCAAGGAACTGCTCAACGTCGAACCTTCGCGAACCTGTTTGTAGACTTCATTTAATGCCGCCCGGATCGGCAACATGTCGACCACTTGTGTACTGAGCTTGATCGCCTCTAAAACTGGTACCGACGCACTGGTAGAAATGGCCATGGTGCGGGCAAAACGCGCCGCCTGCGCACCGCGCAATAACGCCCCGATAAAAGGCACGCGCAATAAAAAGCCATGCCAGCGCGCGCGAAATGATTCTGTTCGTAACGCAAATAGAAAAATCACCAACAGCGCCAGCAAGCCGAAAAAAATCCAACTGCCATAGTTCGATACAAGGCTAGACAGCGCCAACATAATGCGCGTCATCAGCGGCAGCTCGCGATCAAACTGCGAAAACACCTGGCTAATCTGGGGCACGACCACACCTAAAAGCCCGGTCACAATCCCCACCGCAACCACCGCCAACAGCACTGGATAAAGAAGCGCGAGCATAAGTTTTTGCGTCAACCCGGCGCTGTTTTCACAGTAATCCGCCAAGCGCTCAAGCACCGTGTCTAAATGACCCGACTGCTCGCCTGCGGCAACGCTGGCGCAATAGAGTGTGTCGAAAGTTTTGGGGAATTCGCCCAGCGCCGCTGCCAGGGTTGAACCTTCCAACATGCGTCCACGTATCGCTAGCAGCATACGCTTAGCCGATTCATTCTCGCTTTGCTCGGCTAAGGTTTGCAGTACTTCATCCAGCGGCAAACCCGCTTTCATCAGCACCGCAAATTGGCGCGTCAAAATCGCCAGCTGCGCGCCATTTAGGCCACGCTGAAACAAGCTACTTTGAAACACAGACGCGCGGGTACTGCTTGCAGTGCTGGGCTTTTCTCGAACCTCACTGACTTCCAGCGGTGTTAAACCCTTCTCGCGCAGTTGTGATCGCACGGATTTTGGGCTGTCGCCTTGAATAACGCCTCGGCTGGTTTTGCAGCTG
>JAYVAQ010000544.1:0-2555 GCA_043750875.1 Rhodanobacteraceae bacterium | reverse complement strand
ATACTTTTTGCTGGTTCCCAATACAAAAAACCCCGCAAAATGCGGGGTTTTTTGGGGAAACCAAATCTGATTCAGCTGGCTCGTGCAGTACGTAATACCCTGTCTGGCACGCTGGCGGCATCTTTGAGGCTGCTCAGCAGCGCCATTAATTGCTTTTCCAACGGCGCGAAGTCACCGCGCAAGCCACGAATTTCGTGATAAACCACTGCCAGCCAAAGTGAAACGCCGCGCACTTTCATTTGCACGTTTTCATCTTTGAGTCGTTTAAAGGCAATCTCGGTACCGTTGCCCCATGGCGCGTAACGGTCGACATTTTCACTACCGTATAAATGCGGCACTGAAGCGAGCGCCGCGTTATTCAATTCACGCATCACAAGGCCCAAAAGTTCACGGCGCTGCAGGGAGGTGAATTCGTTGACGACTTTGTTGAGTTCTTTGAACTGGCGTTTGAGCGCGAAACAGCGCCCCATGGTCAGTGCACGAATTACAAATTTCATCATTGAACTCCGAGGCTTGGCTAAAACACTGTTGGACAAGAAAGACACATCTAGATTGGGCGGCACGGACGCGGAGTTATTGGTTTGCATAAACATTTTGAACCTCACAGACCCCTGCTTGGTGACGCTATGTTGCAGCATTCGCAAACATTGAGGCTTGACTTACGTCACATTTTGACGTGCCGCGTCAAATGAGGCGCAATAACAACAGAAACCGCGCAGCAGTTCAAGCGCTTTGAGGTTTTCTTGACAACTACTTTTTGTTTGAGCCAAATCTGATCACGATTAAAGCCTTAGTATCGCCAGAAGTGGCCATCAATCACGCCGAATTCGTCACAAATAACGTTTATTTAACCTTTCTAATTTATTGCGCCATAAAACCTTGCCCAGTCTAAAATCTGGTCTAGTCTAAAATTGCGCCCACTCCAAAATCGCCTAGCTAAAGCTTAAGAATCGACAAAGGAACTTTATGACTCGTTACTCGCTGTATCGAATTTTGCCGGCCACGTTAATATTTTGTGGGCTACTGGGCTTTGGCTTTTCTGGATGCTCAAAGTCGGGCGTGAACTCAGCACCCACCCCGATTGCGGCGACTGCATCAGCGACGCAAGTACAGTCGGGTTTTTATGTTGCGATGATCAACTCGGCGGTTGTGGATAGCGAACCGGCAATCGAACTTTCGGTCAGCGAGCCCTTAGCGAGCGAGCAAGATTTCAACAAAGTCATCACGGTGACGGACGCTGCGGGCAAGGCAGTTGATGGCGGTTGGAGCTTGGATTACAACGACAACCGAGTGCTGCGCTTTAGCCCGGTAAAATCTGGCGAGGATTACAAAATCGTCGTCAGCAAAGATCTGCTCAGCAAATCCGGCGCGCAGTTTGCCAATGATTACGTGGAAACGCTCAAAGGCGTTGAACAACCACCCACGATCGGGTTTTCCGGGCAGGGCAGCGTTTTGCCCGCGCGGGCGACCGAAGGTTTGCCAATTCGCACCGTCAACGTCACGGAAGTGGATGTGCAGTTTTTACGTGTCAAAGACGCGAATATCGCGGAAGCTATACGTGACCGTGCATTTCGCGGCGCGCAGGGTGGTTGGCAGCTTAATTATCTGAAGAAAATTACTGAGAACGTTTACGGCAATCGTTTTCAGATCACAGACACCCATCGCAACAAGCAAATTCTGAGCTTTCTGCCGATTCAAACCATCGCTGAGCTTAAGCGCCCGGGTCTTTATTACGCGATCATGCGCCGCCCGAGTGATTTTGATGAGCAGTTCGAGGTGACCCATTACGTCGTCAGTGACGTAGGCGTGCATGTGCGGCGCTACCAAAATCGCGCGTTGATTTTGGCACGCAGCTTGTCGAGCGGTGCGGCGCTCAGTGATGTGCAAATCACCTTGCTAAATAGCTATGGCCAGCCGATTTTGGCGGGCAAAACCAATAGTGACGGCCAAGCCAGTTTTGAGCAAGCACCGAATAACGAAATGGTGCTTTTGGCGCAATCTGGGGATGATTTGAGCGTGCTGCCGTTCAATCAACCGGCGCTTGATTTATCCGAATTTGAAATCACTGGCGGCACAGCGGATGCCAATACCATCCACATTTGGAGCGGCCGTGATTTGTATCGTCCAGGCGAAGAACTCAAGTTTTCAGCGTTGCTGCGCGACTTTGACGGCAAGCCGGTCGCCGCCCAAGCGGTGTTTGCAAATTTGCGTCAGCCGGACGGCAAGCTTTATGCCGCGAACGAACTGAAGGTCAATGAACTCGGCTATATGGAATTCAAACGCACGATGCCGAGCGATGTGCCAACAGGGCGCTGGAAGCTAGAAATGGGAACAGATCCTGAAGGCAAAGGCCGGCACCACACTTTTAATTTTCGTATTGAAGAATTCTTGCCTGAGCGCCTGAAGCTTGACCTTGCGAGTGTGCAAGAACGCCTTGCGCCTGCGGAGCCATTGAATTTAGACGTAACCGGTGCGTATTTGTACGGCGCGCCAGCAGGCGGCAATCGCTTCACCGCCAAATACGTGTTGAGCGCCGATGTGTCTGCGGTGCCAAG
>JAYVAQ010000543.1:0-7998 GCA_043750875.1 Rhodanobacteraceae bacterium | reverse complement strand
TATTAGCGGTGCTGCGCCATACTCGGTTGATGTGCCAGCAGTTACCGAAGACCCACCGCTCAATAATTCGTCCCAATGTGAGACATTTCTAGGGCACATTGATAGAGCATTGAGAGGAGGCGGCTTCCCGGCATTGGTCGGCTGTGATCAGAACTGGCCGTTAGGGCAGCTGAAGTGCTGATTGCTAACAAGGCGATAAACACGTTACAGAGGGGATTTCACCGCTGGATTCTACAGTTTGTTTAGGCACAGACGAGTCAGATCAATTCCGAGAAACGAGGCAGCAATTTGCTAAATTACCCCTTGCACGGCTTACTTTGAAACACAGTGCTGCCATTGACTTCGCACTTATAAACCGACTGCGCTTTTGCCGCAGTTGCCTCGCATGGGTTGTTCGCAGCACTGGCCTCAGTCGGGCAGTTCAACTCGGCGCTCAACACAAATTGCACGCGACCATTGCTTTGATTGATGCTTTCTAGCTCAAGCTTGGTAAACACCGTTGAGCTATCGATCTTGCGCATAAAGTTCGACACGTCTGTGTTACTTGACGCCGTGCCATTGACCACCGAACGCGGTTCGCGCAGCGTCACTGAGTCGATTTGAACGCTAGCGGGCAATAGTGGCAGCAATACTTTTTTGACTTTTGTGGTATCCGTTACCAAAAAAGTCTCGGCCATGCTGAAGTTGGCAAATGCGAGCAAAAGGAGACCAATTTTAAGAGTTTTCATTGTTTTCTTATCCACCATACAAAACCAAGAAGCAGCAATAGTGCGCCTCCGGCAACTTTATAAAACAAACTGGAGCGTGTTTGTTGACCTGGAAGTCCGGCGTTGTCGGCGTTTCCGTAAATCAATCGAGCGCGAATTATTCTAGGCTGTAAATTTTCCGGCGCATTCGCGACGTCAAAACCTATAAAAACCTCGGTATCCGCCGGGAAATTAAATGTTTTAGTTTCCCGCGCTACCCAAAGCGGCGTGGGTACGTCGTTCAAAACTGCGACAGCCTCGCCCATAAACGCACTGTCAATCTTCATAAAAGCTTTATTGAGCGGCAATTTACAAGGTTCGCTCGCCGCGGGACATTCCACGTTTAACTCCAGCAATGCCTCGCCAGGATCACTATTTCCGCGTGTTGCACCGTAGTCCACAACTAACGTAACTGCGCCATCACCCGTGGTGGTAAACGGCTCGAACCCCATTCCTATAACCTTGCTGGTATCAAAGATAATTTCGTCCCCGGACCAAGTTCGATCCGCAATTATCCTAATGGGCTGATCTGGGCTTTTGCTGGTCAATGGCACATTTAAGGTGCTGGCTTGAACTGTTCCTGCAATAAAAAATGCGAGCAAATGCCAGCGCAAAAGTACAGAGCTATTCAAATTCAAAGTCCTCTTTGAAGAAACTGGCGGATTGCTACGCAAGTGGAAACGTAGTTCAAATTTCGATCAAGCAACAGATCTGAAGTTATTTCGACCATTCTAGACGGTCCAAAAGTTTTCCTTCGACAAATTGCCAGCCTTCGGGGCCGTCAAATATAGTCAAGCTCAGCTTATGCGTTTCTGCCATATCCTGCAGTGGATAGCGCATCCACGCTTTAACTTCGCATACATAGACGAAATCCTTGCCGCTGCAGCTGAGCTTTTCCAGATTGTCCAATTTCGTCTCTACCCGCATTGTTTTGCCGGTCGCGGTAAGTGTAAGGGTGTCTAAGCCAGCAGCGTTGATTCGGTCGAGTTCAGTCCGATAAGCGTCAGATATATCCTCGCGGCTGGGTTCACCGCCGCGAATATGACAGGCGGCGATAAACAAGCCAAAGCAAACCGCTATAAGTCCGCGCTCTAACGTCGTTTTGATCAGCGCGGCTTGCTTTCTATTGATCGGCATTGCCGCCGCTTTTCATTTCGATATCGCAAAATATACACAGGGTTGCGGCCACTAAAAAGTCAGCTTGATGACGCTTTCAATTCTCTGCTAAGCATCGACGTCGCCAATTCGCTACCATGCGCTGCCTTCGAACCAAAGGCCAACGCTAACCTGTGGCCCGCATCCCCGAAAGTTTTATTGATGATTTATTGCAGCGCATCGACATTGTCGATGTGATTGGCAAACGTGTGCCACTTAAGCGCGCTGGACGGGAATTTCAGGCGCGCTGCCCGTTTCACGACGAGCGCTCCGCCTCCTTCACGGTCAGCCCACAAAAACAGTTTTACCACTGCTTCGGCTGCGGCGTGCACGGCTCGGCGGTCGGCTTTTTGATGAATTACGAGAATATGGACTTCTCCGACGCGGTTGAAGCGCTAGCAAGCGATGTCGGCCTGACTGTGCCGTTTGAAGGCGGCGGCTACAAACGCGTGGACGGTTCGGATGCGCTTTTTCCGGTGCTTTCCGATGCCACGCAATTTTTCCGGCGTGAGCTGGAGGCTTCCACGGAAGCCAAGGACTATCTAGAAAAGCGCGGCGTGGATCGCGCCGCCAGCGAACGTTTCCAATTGGGCTGGGCACCGGCGAACGGCAACAAACTAATGCAATCGCTGGGCACCACGCCTGAGCGCAAAAAAGCGTTGGAAATGGCGGGCTTGATTGGCTCAGGCACCACCGGCGACTACGCCAAATTCCGCGAACGCGTGATGTTCCCGATCTTGGATAAACGTGGCCGCACGATTGCATTTGGCGGCCGCATCATTGGCCCGGGCGAGCCGAAATATCTCAATTCGCCGGAAACCGCGCTGTTCAAAAAATCCCAGGAATTATACGGGCTGTATTTCGCGCGCCAGTTCAAACACACGCGTTTGGTCGTGGTCGAGGGCTACATGGACGTGCTGAGTCTGGCGCAATTTGGCGTCACTGAAGCGGTCGCAACCTTGGGCACCGCCACCAGCCGCGAACATGCCGAACTACTGTTTCGAAACGCTGAAGATGTGGTGTTTTGCTTCGATGGCGACCGCGCCGGCCGCGCCGCCGCTTGGCGCGCACTCAATAACGTCTTGCCACGTATGCGCGAAGGCCGACAAGCGCATTTTCTGTTCCTACCCGATGGCGAAGACCCAGATTCGATTGTGCGCAAAGAAGGTATGGAAGGCTTTAGGGCGCGCTATAAAACTGCATTACCGCTGTCGAAATATCTGTTTGATGAACTGGGGAAGGAAAGCAATCTGTCCAGCATTGACGGCCGCGCGCGCCTAGCCGAAAAAGCTCGGCCCATGCTGGCGCAAATCCCCGAAGGCGCGTTCGCCGAACTGATGCAGGCCGAGCTATCGCGCCTGACTGGCGTTAGTCAGAGCAATGCGCCCGCCCCTGCCGATTCCCGCGAGCGTCCGCGCCAGCAAAGTTTCCAAAAACGCGAGCAAGGCGACGGCAGCGCCGCCACCGATCTAGGCCGCCGGACCTTGGTGCGCCAAGCGATTTCCCTGCTACTCGGCGCGCCGGAAGTAGCCACCTCAGCGGAACCGCCCTACCCGTTCGCAGCGCTGGATTTGCCCGGCATTTCCTTGCTGCTAGCCCTGATTGAACTGGCACGCGAACGGCCAGAGGCGAACGCCTCCAGCTTAGTTGAGATGTTTGATGGTCAGCCGGAATATCCGGCGCTGCTAAAACTATTGGCCGCCCAAATACCGGGGGAAACAGAACATCAAAAGGCGGATTTTTTAAGTGCGCTAGATGTACTGAACGAACATGCAATATCTAGCCGCGTGCAGATGCTTCAAGACAAGGTCAGTAGTGGCGAAATAAGTGACGAGGAGCGAAAGGAATTACCGACTATTTTGGCGCGGACGCCTGCAAGAAAAGCATGGCGATGAAAAAATCGGTCGCATAGTTACGACCTCAATAAAATTACAGGTCATAACTTAGGGGATTGTCTTGGGCCTACTGCTACCAAATCTCGCTATTGCTGGTTATCGCAGCTTTGGCAAAACATTTCAGCATTTCGAAAAGTTCGCCAAAATCAATTTACTGATAGGCCAAAACATCACCGGAAAATCCAATACTTTAGATACTTCTTTTCGAAAGTGGCAATAATCGCAAACGAACCCGCTTTGGGTCGACCGTTATTAATGCGCCTTCGGCAAGCTCTGCACGCATTTGTGTCAACGCCGCGATGATATGTCTAGCAATAAATTCCGGACGCAATTCGTCGGATCGAATTTGAACAACACTTGGTTTACGGCCATTATTTGCTGCAAGCATGTCGCCAAAATCTAAATCGTTCGTCACGACGACACAGTTATGTTGATCCGCAAATGCCATTATCTCGGCATCTGAGGCAGTTCGTGAGCCTATTGTTGACCAGTGATCCGCTTCAAAATTTGCCGCATGGAACACTTCCACCCAACGCGGTGACAAGTTCATGTCAATCAACAACTTCATTGCCTACCTCGCGTTCAAGCACTGGCGATCAATATCTCGCGTTCGTCAGCGCGCCAAGCCGCGTATCGCAGCGCTTGCATCACATCTTCGCGTTCCAAATACGGATAATCGAGCAAGATTTCATCCACGCTTGAACCGGCACTGATTTGTCCTACAATCATTCCGACCGTGACGCGCATGCCGCGAATGCAGGCTTTGCCGCCCATTACCGCTGCTTTTTGGGTAATCCGATCAAGTGTTTCCATGTTTTTACCCCAAATCTAATCGGCACAAAGACTAACATTGGATTGATCCGAATTGCTCCTCACTAGCCGCTTTACGGGCCAATTCGCCGCAACCCAAAGCATCAAGCCGCACGTCTAAGTGGAGCCGTAATGGTGGCGCAACGATCAAGCTAATTACCGGAACTTAAGGCTATCAGTCTAATTGCTTACCTTAAATGGATTCACGATCTTGACGCCTGAGACGATTTGCCCGGCGTTGAAATCTTCGCTAAAAAGGGTGTCGCAGCCACTGGTTATGGCGGCTTGCAAAATCATGGCATCCCAAAACGACAGACTATGCAAGCGATGCAGATCGGTTGCGGCAAGCACTAATTGTGGCGTGGTGGATACCGCTCTAAATTTGGCAAATAGGCGCAAGCGCTGAGCTGCAAATGCAGGTTCAAGCTTCAATTTTTTCACTGCGACGTTGTAAAACTCCATCATTACTTGCGTGGAAATAACCGCTTCACCTTTTAGATAGCACTCGGCGACCAGCGCCGCAGCAACTGCCTGCTTACCAGCACTATCAGCATCTTCGGCATAAACCAAAATATTCGTGTCTAAGAAAACGGCCACTGTGTGTCCTTACGCGAAGCAAAAATACTAATTTCAGACGTCACGTTGAATTTCGTCGCGGTTAAACGCCCAACCGCCAGATCTGCCCGTACCCACAGATGCCAAGTACGCCTGTATTTCACGTTCGCGCTGATCCGATCCCGCTAAACGATCTATTTGTTCGCGCAAAAATTGGTTCAAACTGGTTCCCATTGCTTGCGCCGCAATGCGCGCCCGTTCTATTGAATTTTCATCCGCAGTAAGGGTTATATTGACCATTGGCATACTTCCACATCATTAGTGCACACAGTTTATGTGCAGGCACATGAAAGTCAATAGCTTTCAGTTCAAAGCAAACCGCGAAGCCGAGCCTCCAAATGCTGCCGAATCGATTGCTCAAGCATTAGTCCAGTCGCAATTTCTAAAGCGACTTTGGCCTCTGCGTTTTGCCCGGCTAGCCCATGTAGGTGAGCTTTTGCTAGCCACCAGGATTGGAGGGATTTAGATTCGGCTTGGATGGTTTAGTTCTGCCAGGCCAAATGCTATATCGCCGGCCTCGGCATAGGCAACGGCGGCGGCGACCAGTGAACCGAGGGTCGGAAAATGGCTATTTAATTGCTTATACAGCGCGGCAATGCCTTGCCACGGGGTAATTCCGGTGAACAGGCGGTGGCTGTGTGCCGACTGAATCGCCGCGTCCAATTGATATGGCCGGGTTGGCGAAAACGCGCGGCGCTCCAGAGCAATTGATCGGCGGCAAGAATGGCGTCGCGCTGCCATAGGCGAGTGTCTTGCGCGGCTAGTGGCACGAATTCACCCGCTGCTGTTCGCTGTGCGCCACGGCGTGCAGTGCCGAACATCATCAGCGCCAGCAAGCCTTTGGCTTCGGCTACGCTGGGCATTAACTCGCACACCACAAGGCATAAAAACAGCGCTTCGCCATCCAAGTCCTCATGCCGCCTTCAAACTAATCAGCTGCTTCATCAAACCCTCGATGCCGCCGAACACGGTCAAGCTGCCAATTTTCTCGGACACTTTTTCCAACGCTTCCAACTCTTTCAAACGCAACAAAATCGGGCTTTCTTCCATAAGTTTTGCGGTGTTGAGCAAGCTTCTGGTTGCAGCGGTTTCTTCGCGGCGTTTGATGACATTGGCAAGTGCGGCTTTTTCGGCGTGTACGACTTGATTTAGCAACTCTTTCATCTCGCCCGGCAAAATCAAATCTTTCACGCCGACACTGATTAAACGGACACCGAATACCGCGATCTTTGCTTCGGCCTGCTCGAAAATCACGCTATCCAATTGCTGCTTGTTGGCCAATAACTCGTCCAAAGTACGGGTGCCAATCGCGGTTCGCAAGGCGAACTGTAGCTCGCGATACAGCGCTTCTTTGTAATCGACCACATCTGCCTTCGCCATACGCGCATCCGCAACTTTCCAGCTCGCGCTTAAGTTCACCCGCAAGCTCAACTTATCGCGCGTCAGAATTTCCTGACCGCTGACTTCGCTGGCTTGCGCACGGGTGTCAATCACATCGATTTGCACCTGCCGCGCGGTCTTCCAAAAGCCATAGCTGCCCGGAGTCATCAGCTCGATAAATTTGCCGTCGATGCTCAGTACGCCCAATTCGTGCGTGGCTATCACTTTGAGCGTGCAGTAGCGCGTCACGTCCTGCGCCAAAGTGCTGCCCATGCTTGCCGCCAACATGGTGCGTACCCGTTCCGGCGCAATGACTGGCTCAGCCAAAGGCACCAATTCAACCCGTACGGGCACGACATTTTTCCAATACAAGGCGCGGGCACCGGGCGCTAACAACGCGCTCAAACGATTTTGCTTGTAGACCATTCCGATCTGATCCGGCGCTACATCCACGACCTCAATAAATTCGGCCAAAACGCTGACTGCTTTTTCACCATCTGCACGCAAATGACTTTCAACATTCGGCAATTTCACTTCTGGCTCGGACACATCGACCAGCTGATATTCGGTGCGGCCGGATGCGAAAAAGCGGGAAATGACGCCTGGGCCGGTGATGCTGACAATGCGGCCATCGCGACATTCAATTGCGCGTTGAAAAGGGGTGACGGTGATGCGTTTGAAGCCGAACATAAGAATTCTCCTTGAGTTTTTTATTTGATTTTGGGTTGCGGGCCTACGGGGATGGTTTGTTGAAAAGGTGGGATTAAATAGAATGAATTTGCCCCACGTGAATAGCTGCGGGCCACAGCGGTGCGCGGGCGATTGCAGTGCTTGGCGGCAATGAAACGTCCAGACTACAAACGTGGCATTCGCGGCTTTTGCGGTGTTGCAAACACCCGCGCCTTAAGCTGTGGCACAAGCGCTAACCACGTGACGTTTTGAAGCGATTTTTTGCGTTGTAAACGCCCGTTTTTAGTAAACGAACGGGGCAAATTCAGTGCTTAGGCTTGCGCCTAAGCGGGGTAGTACAGACCGCTTTTTAGGCGGGAACGGCAGGATTCGAACCTGCTACAGACCAAATCTAAATTGGTTGCTCTACCGGATGAGCTACGTTTTAGGTGGCCCCTACGAGACTCGAACTCGCGCTAAGCACCTGCGGGGCCGCTATTGAATGCACTACTAATCGGTACGCGGGGAACCACAAGTACCCGCGCCAGCCCGTCAAACAGAAACGGGTATCGTTGATCAGAAATACGATTTCAATTTGTTGTGCGCTTTGACGCGCGAAATTTAAGTTTTTGCTTGCCTGCGAATAGTTTGGATAAGCAGACTTTGCACGGAGCGTGCCATCGGGTTTTTGGGCTATTTTCTAGATATTTATATCTATTTATATAAAT
>JAYVAQ010000542.1:0-2133 GCA_043750875.1 Rhodanobacteraceae bacterium | reverse complement strand
AAAAGCCAAGCGTTCGCTTGTTTGGGACGAGCTGGAAGTTGTGCTTAACGCGGGTCAAAGCGTTATGGGCAAAATCAGCGGCAAGGTCAAAGGCGGTTTCACCGTCGATATCAAAGAAATCCGCGCATTTTTGCCTGGCTCACTCGTCGATGTGCGCCCTGTGCGTGATCCGGTGTTCTTGGAAGGCAAAGAGCTGGAATTCAAAATCATTAAGCTTGATCGCAAACGTAACAACGTTGTGGTTAGCCGCCGTGCGGTTGTGGAAACCGAATTCAGCGCTGATCGTGAGCAATTGGTTGAGAAGCTGCAAGAAGGCGCGATCCTCAAGGGTACCGTCAAGAACCTGACCGATTACGGCGCTTTCGTCGATCTCGGTGGCATCGACGGTTTGTTGCACATTACCGATATGGCTTGGAAGCGCGTGCGCCATCCATCCGAAGTTGTCAACGTTGGCGACGAGTTAGAAGTTCGCGTACTGCGCTTCGACAAAGATCGCAACCGTGTCAGCCTTGGTCTGAAACAAATGGGTGAAGATCCATGGGTTAATATCGCGCGCCGCTACCCAGCCGGTACCCGTGCATTCGGCAAAATCAGCAACGTTACCGAATATGGTTGCTTTGTTGAACTGGAAGCAGGCGTTGAAGGTTTGGTTCACGTGTCCGAAATGGACTGGACCAACAAAAACGTCAACCCAGGTAAAGTCGTGCAAATTGGTGACGACACCGAAGTCATGGTGTTGGATATCGACGAAGAGCGTCGCCGCATCAGCTTGGGCATGAAGCAGTGCATGTCGAATCCTTGGGAAGCTTTTGCTGGCAACTTCAAGAAGGGCGACAAAGTCGGTGGCAACATCAAGTCCATCACTGACTTTGGCATCTTCATCGGCCTTGATGGCGGTATTGATGGCTTAGTGCACTTGTCCGATATTTCTTGGGCAGCTCCAGGCGAAGATTTGGTGCGCAATTACAAGAAGGGCGACCGTATGGAAGCCGTGGTTCTTGCTGTTGACCCAGAGCGCGAGCGTATTTCCTTGGGCCTCAAGCAACTTGAGCAAGATCCGTTTGGTTCCTACATGGCGAGCAACCCTAAGGGTTCCGTGCTCAAGGGTACCGTCAAAGAAGTTGATGCTCGTGGTGCCACAATTGAATTGATCGACGGCGTTGAAGGCTATGTACGTGCCTCCGATATCTCGCGTGACCGCGTTGACGATGCTACCCAACACTTGAAAGTTGGCCAAGAAATCGAAGCTAAGTTCATTGGGATGGATCGTAAAGGCCGCACCATGCAGCTTTCGATTCGTGCAAAAGACGAAGCAGAGCTAACCGAAGCGATGGACGATTATCAGTCCGCCGCGACCGGCAGCACGAAACTCGGTGCATTAATGGGCGCGTTAAAGCGTTAAGCTTGGCTTGATTGACGTTAGCGACAGCACAGAGGTGCTGCCGCTAACGGTTTTCTTTCCAAACGTAGCTTTTTGGCGCCCCAGCTTACCGGGATGAATTTTAGATGTGTCGACGAGGCCTTCGATGACCAAATCTGAATTGATCGACGCGATTGCCGCAAGGCAGACGCACCTTGGTTTTATGGATGTTGAGCTTTCTGTAAAGTCAGTTCTAGATCAGCTCAGTGACGCTTTAGAGCGCGGTGATCGGGTCGAAATCAGAGGTTTCGGTAGTTTTTCAGTCAATTTTCGCCCGGCGCGAGTCGGGCGTAATCCAAAAACTGGCGCTACCGTGTCGTTGCCAGGTAAAAGTGTGCCGCACTTCAAACCCGGCAAGGAACTACGTGATCGCGCTAATGGCGTGAGCAGCGAAGTCAAACCCAAAGGCCGCCGTCGTAAGACCGATGCTGTTGGCTTGACTGCGAAGCACTAATGCAACTGCTTTCGCGCATCTTTTTGTTAGTTATTTTGACCACTGCGGCAATATTTGGTGCCTTCAATGGCGCTATGGTCGAGCTTGATTTCGTATTTGCAAAATGGAACTTGCCGTTGGGGGTTGCGTTACTCGGCTTCTTGGTGATCGGGGCGCTGGCAGGCATTGCCGGCGCTTATCTGGCGTTTGTGCCGAAATTGAAGACGCAGCTGAAACGCCAATGCGAGGCTGCAAAAAACGTCGTTGGAAGTTGAACTTG
>JAYVAQ010000541.1:0-2276 GCA_043750875.1 Rhodanobacteraceae bacterium | reverse complement strand
GAACCTCGCGGCATCGCGGTGTCACCGACTGGGCGCTATGCCGCGATAGCCAACAGCACGCTAGGTTCCGTGGCGCTGGTGGATTTGGCAACGTTTACCGTGGTGCAGCGCATTATCACCGGCGGCAACCCGCACGCGGTCAGCATTAGCAATGACGGTGATGCTGATGACAGCGATGAAACCGTGTACGTATCGCGGCTGTATTCGGAAGTGATTGATGTGGCACGCCCGGATGGTTTTGATGACGCGAAACAGGGCGTGGTGGACTTTTTTAACCTAGGCGCTGCGGCCTCCGGCAATTGGATGGTGCGGCAATTAATCTTAAAGCCGATGGCATCCGGCTTCGCTGCAGATAGGCGCAATTTCTGCCCGCTGACACGGCTGGCGCTCGCGGCTGCGGGCACGGTGAAATATTTCAACAGCGGCGCGGATGGCTTAGGCGCAGGGGCAGCAGCTTTAGCGAAAACTACTTTTTGCCCGGATGTGAATTCTGCTGACATTAGTGCTACCGGCGCTATTGGCGTGGTCGCACAAAAAGTTTATCCAAATATGTTGAATGCGCTCCTTGTGCGTGGGCCATTGCTATACGTGCCCAATGTTGGTGCCAGTCCAGAGCCACCGGTGCGTTTTAACGTCAACGTGCATGGCTTGGTTGGCGTGCTGGATCGTTTTAGCGGTGCGGAAACTGCTTCGTTTAATCTCAACAATCAAATCAAAGCAGAGGTGCAACCGGCTGACGGCGTGGAAACGCTGGCGCGCGTGTTCATGAATGACTTAGTTGCGGCGGACGCCGATCTACGCGGCGAAAATTTTCTTTTTCTCAGTCGTGGCGCAAATTTTGTCGTGCGTGCCAAGCGCGACGACAGCGGTAATTTGAGTATTGGCGCACCGAATGTTGTGCGTCTGCAAACCGGTAACTTACCCACCGGCGTGGTGATGACCAAAGATGGCAAGCGTGCTTACACCAATAACGAACTATCGACCTCAGTCAGTGCTTTTGATTTGACTACCAACGCGACGCTGGCTTTGGATATCAATTCCAGCACACCGCCCGCACCTGGCACGCCAGAGCATTTTAACCTTATGGGCAAACTGACCTTTTTCACCGCACTTGGGCTGCCAGACACCGGCCTGCGCAGCACGGCAATACGCGATGTAAAACCGCTGCGCCACAAGGGCAAAGCCAGTGACAACGGCTGGTCCAGCTGCTCAAGCTGCCATGAAGACGGGCATTCGGACAACGTAACCTGGATATTCCCGACCGGGCCACGTTCCACGATTGCCTTAGAAGGCAGCTTTGCGCGCAACAATCCAAGCGATCAACGGGTGTTTAACTGGAGCGGTGTGCAAGGTTCGTTTACCGATTTCAACAACAACGCACGCGGCATTCAAGGCGGCAAAGGCTTTGCTACCAATGTTGGCGGTATCGATAACAGCGCAAAATCCTTCAATCACGGCTTTGTCACCGGCGTCAGCGATTCCCTAGATGCGATGCAGCAATGGGCCAGCACGATTCGTGCGCCGATCATGCCTGACCCAACAAACACCGCAGGCCGCGAGGTATTTCAAGCCAACTGCGCCAGCTGCCACGGCGGCGTGAAGTGGACCAAGAGCCGTATCTTGTATCGCAACAACGCCACCTTCGCGGCGGACCCCATTGGTACGCAGTTTTTCACCGCAGCTACGACCAACCCTCCGTTGGACAGCAATCTGTTAGTCGCAGGGCCACAAATGCGTCAGCTCAATGGCCCCGTTGGTATCACGCCGCTGCTGTATCTGGACAATGTCGGTACGTTTAACGCGGCAGATGCGCTACAAATTCGCGGTGCAGGCGCGGTCGGCGGGCAAGTCGCGCAAGGCTTCGCGCCATTCGGAGCGGCTGGCTTCAACACCCCGTCGTTGCTGGGATTTGCGTTCTCCGGCCCCTGGTTACATGACGGCTCCGCAGAAACCGTAGAAGAGGTATTCGCGAAACATAAACTGCCCGATGGCCGCACCATTGAGGCCACCGTGATCGACCCGTTCAACCGCGAAAGCCTGAAACAATTTGTGCTCAGCATTGACGACCAAACGCCGACGATGGAATCAGATTCAGATCGATTTTTGCGCCAGCGGGGGAATTAACAAGCTTGGGCCACAATCTGTTTTAGCGACAACTGCACCTGGGCGTAGGCCAATGTCATCAACTTAAGTCAAGTTGCAGTTTTAGCGCTGAAAGCGCGTGTCATACCAGCCCCGGGCAACGCCCCAGGTATGGGTAAACAAAAATCCGTCCC
>JAYVAQ010000540.1:0-15642 GCA_043750875.1 Rhodanobacteraceae bacterium | reverse complement strand
TGCGAGAAAGTGCCGCTTTTGCGAAGCGTCGGTACAAATCGTGGTAGAAAAAAATCATGAAAATTGCGCGCAGAATCGGCCACAAATTTTGTTTCGATTTCGCGCAAATCGTTTGGTACTGACGAAACCCCCAGTACACGAAAAACATGCCCGCAGTGCCGATGCTCATGATCCAAAACTTGCGTATCGACACCACGTAAAAATCCCGCGCACTGGCCTTCTCAAGCGGTGCCATTGGTGGCGCGTAGGGATTGGCGTTATTTTCCGGAGCTGACATTTGGTTTGACATGCGGGATTTGTACAAGGTTTGAAACGCACTTATAACCCGAGCGCTCGGCGCTTGAACAGACTGCAGGCGGACGAGTCTTCGTTTAAGAATTTCTACTTTGGCAGAGCCAAATTAAACGACTAAAGACACCGCTGGCCGCCAGGCCCCAGCTTGCCGATTGCCCGCATCCATCGCCGCGAACCGCTGCATCGCCGCCAGCACATTTGGCAAACCGACTTCATTGGCGTAGTGCATCGGGCCACCGCGATACAACGGAAAGCCGTAGCCGCTGAGATACACCATGTCGATATCGCTGGCTTTGCTGGCTATGCCTTCTTCCAAAATACTCGTGCCCTCGTTGACCAGCGCATAGACCAGCCGCTCAACAATTTCGGTGTCGGTAATTTCGCGGCGTTCGATGCCAAGTTCTTGCGACACTTGCAAAACCAGTTCGTTCACTAATGAACTAGGATGCGCGGTGCGATCGCCTGCTTGATAATCGTACCAACCCGCACCGGTTTTTTGCCCGAAACGACCGATCTCGCAAACGCGATCAAACACCGCTGGGTAGCTCAACTCAGGCTGTTCGGCATAGCGGCGTTTGCGGATCGCCCAGCCAATGTCATTGCCGGCCAAATCACTCATGCGAAACGGCCCCATCGCGAAGCCAAACGCCTCGATAGCGGCGTCAATTTGCGCGGGCAGCGCACCTTCTTCCAACAAAAATCCGGCTTGGCGGCTGTATTGCTCGATCATGCGATTGCCAATAAAGCCATCGCACACGCCTGATACCACCGCCAGCTTTTTGATCGTTTTTGCCAGCGCCATCGCGGTGGCCAACACCTCAACCGAGGTGTGCTTGCCGCGCACCACTTCCAGCAAACGCATAATGTTGGCGGGCGAGAAAAAGTGCAGGCCAATCACATCGCTGGGGCGGCCCGTGAATGCGGCGATCTGATCTAAATTTAAGGTGGATGTGTTACTGGCCAAAATCGCGCCCGGTTTTGCAATCGCATCAAGTTTGCGAAACACTGATTCTTTTACGCCCATGTCTTCAAACACTGCCTCGATGATTAGATCGCATTGGCTTAGCGCGGCAAAATCCATGCTTGGCATCAGTAAGGCCATGCGCTCGGCCAGCTGCGCATCGCTTAAGCTGCCTTTGCGCACATTACTTTGGTAGTTCTTAGCGATTACGCTAATACCGCGCTCCAACGCCTGCGCGTTCGCTTCCACGATCACGACGGGCAAGCCAACATTGAGGAAGTTCATCGCAATGCCGCCGCCCATGGTTCCCGCACCAATGACACCGACGCTGCGAATCGTTCGTATCGGGGTGTGTTCTGGCACATCGGCAATTTTTGCCGCGGCGCGCTCGGCAAAAAATGCGTGGCGCAGCGCACGCGATTCGGCGCTATCTAACAGCCGCGCAAAGCTCGCGCGCTCAAATTGAATTCCGGTAGCAAAAGGCAGGCGCAGCGCCGCTTCAATGCAGTCTATACACGCTGCTTGCGCCGGAAATTGCGGCAAGGCCTTCGCGCGTGCCGCCTGCAGTAGTGCTGTTGCATCGGCGGTATCGCCATCGACACTGACCGCGCGTTGGGCAAGCTTTGGCAACGTGCCGCCTGCTTTCGTTTGCGCAAACGCCACGGCGGCTGCGAGTAGATCATCGTCGACCAATAAATCAAGCAAGTGCTGACCTGGAATCGCGACCAAGCGTTCCGCCGCCTGCGGATTACCGGAAACGATCATGTCCAACGCCGGTGCCAAACCCACCGCGCGTGGCAATCTTTGCGTGCCGCCACCACCGGGCACCAGACCAATTTTGACCTCCGGCAAACCGATCTGCGTGCCGCGTAGCGCGACGCGATAATGCGCGCCTAAGGAAAGCTCGGTGCCGCCGCCCATGCACATGCCATGCAGCGCCATGACGACCGGTTTGCTGCTGGCTTCAACGCGATCAATCAGTGTCAGCAGATTCGGTTCCTCTAAAGCCTTGGGCAAACCGAACTCGCGAATATCCGCACCGCCGCAAAATGCTTTACCCGCCGCCGCAATAACGATGGCGACGACGTTGGGATCGGTCCAGGCGCGCTCCAATCCGGCGGAAAGTGCTGCGCGGGTGTCCAGCCCTAAGCCATTGACCGGCGGATTGTTTAAGGTCAGTACTGCGACGTTTTCGTGCAGTTGGTATTCGGTGCTCATGGTTTATTTTCCTTGGCCAAGGCTGAGGTGCCAATCTTTTTGAAGAAATTTCGTTTCAGCTTCGCAATTTCTCCGCCTTTGGCGGATTGCTGCGCTAACGTGAGTAATTAAAGTGAATGCCTAGGTGCAATCAAAGTGCTGGCTAAAAGCAATCCTGCCACCAATGAAATTACCAAAAGCAGCATTGAAATCGCGGTATCAAGACCTAGAAAAACATCTTTTTGAAACACAAAAAACAGGCTTTTGAAACCTACCGAACCTGGCACAAGTAGAATAATTCCGGGCAAACGAATGATTGCGCCCGGCCTTGCGCTAAGGCGGGCGTAGACGTTTGCAGTCAGCGCGACGATTAAGCCCGCAAAAAACACGCCAAATTCCGCACCGTATAGATCGCCGCCGAGTCGGGTGCTGGCATAGCCCAGCATCGCCGCACCAATCGCGAGCGGGTAGTCTTTGGGCAAGGCTTTGAACAACACCGCAAATGACGTGGCGGAAACCAGTAAACCAGTCCAGGCAACCCATTCTGGGGTGGGCTGCGGCACACTAATTAGCGCCGTCATTCCCAAAATCTTGGCAGCTTCCGCCCCCACCAGCGCGCCAAAGGCGAGTTTGAGTAATGTTGCCAGCGCACCGGCCATGCGCGCGGTGCCGCTGACTAAATGCTGCGTCGCGATTTCTGCGGCAGCGCTGGCAATGGTCAAGCCGGGGATTAACACAATCACGCTAGCCAACAGCGCGCGGCGGTAATCTAGCGCGAAATAGTGCGCAGCGCAGGTGACTAAAAAAGCTGCAACAATCGCACACAACGCATCCAGCCCACTGGCAAAGCGGCGGCGCACGCCGAGCGTCAAATGCAGCAGCGCTAGCGTTGCGCCAATCATGGCCGCCAGCAAAATTTCAATCCAGGCAGCGCGTAAAAGTGCTGCGACGCCAGCACTAGCCAAGGTAAAGCCAAGCAGTGTTTCCAGCCAGAAGCGTGTGGGTGCCACTGGCGCACTCGCCAAGATGAGCGCGCGCGCGCCACTTTCGGCATTCAATTCCCCGGAAATCACCCGCTCAGCGATGTCATCCACCGCGCACAAAGTGCGCAAATTAATATCGCCCGGTGTCAATCGCAGCACACGCACAAGCGTTTGCGGCGCGACGCCGTGGCTCTGAGCGATCGCGGCCAAGCTTAGAATAATGGCCGTCGGGCTCGACCATACATCAGCTTCCAAACCTAACTTGCGGCCCACCTTATTCAAGGCATTTTCTAGGCGTGCGGCGGTTGTGCCTGCTTCGTGCAGTTTTACCGCCAACAGCGCTACAAAATTGGTTCTCGCCTCAAATGAATTGTCGATTGCGTGCATCGCACTGTTACTGAAATGCGACAATGATCGCAATGAACATCAGTAGTGCCGCACCCCAACACAAATTGATCAACCAAACCACTACCGATGGCATCCCGGCGTCTGGCCGTTGCCGCAGCACCACAGTGCCACCGACAGAATCATGGATTGCTTGACGGCGCGCGCTAATCGGTTGCGTGGCATAGGTAAGCAAAAAAAACCAAGTGCCAATCAGCTTTACGAATTCACGCACGAACGCTTGCGGTACGCTGATGCGCTGCGCTGAAGCATTGACTACGACTAAGCCCGCCGCCATTTTTCCTGGCGTTGCCATGTTGGCGCTAGCGTGCCAAAGCGCGTAATAACTGATCGTGAGCAGTGCCGGAAATGCGACGGTGGCAATGGCAATTGCGTTGGTTGTGCTTTCGCTGGAATCCATGCCCTTCATGCCGGTTGCGCCCATGCTAATTCCAAACATGAGCAACAGCACAAACATTAAAAAATACACCACGATCGTCACGATCACGCTGTCGATCATCAATGCCGCAGCGCGGCGCCAAAAACCCGCGTAGTTGGATTGACTGAAATCTTGTGGGACGGCGTAAGGTGGGCTTATCGGGCCCGGAAAGCTAGGCGCGGCATAGGGCGAATGCGAAGGCACGTTCGGTGGCGGCATCAATGGCGACGCTGCGGTAGGTGTCGCTTTTACTAGATTGATCGGGCTCGCCTGGCTGTTAGCCACCGAAGCAATGCTTTGCTGTAGCTGTGGGATTTGCGCCACGGATAGCCATTCTGGCATGCCGTCAATCCAGCCTAAATCCTGCGCGCCAAATCGGCCCTCAAGGATGTAGCGTTGTGCTTCTTCGATACTGAACGGGCCGAATTGTTGACCTTCACGTTCCAGATAAACCACAGCCATGCGCACCACCGATATTGTTTAGCCAATTAATTTAAGTTGCGTCTAATAGCTCATCGCTGCGGCATTTAAAATGCCGCACACCACGCTAATTCCGGCTAAAAGAATCGCGCCTGCCGGGCGATCTTCGCTAATGCTGGCACCTAACTGCGGCATGATTAGCCGCAGCAGCGCGTAAACAGCCAGCTGCAGCGCCATCGCTACTAGGCTCCATTGAATTAAGGCCATGGTGCTGACGCTATGCATAATCGCGGCTGCAACCGGCAATGCGAACCCAATCAGCGCGCCGACCAGCGCAATCGCCGCACTAGAGTTGCCATCGCGAATTAGCGCCAATTCGTCGTGCGGTGTTAGATAGGTATAAATCGACCAAAATACGCAAAGTAACAGCGCCGCCATCGAAAAATAGCTTAAAAAATGCGGTAGCGCAGACAAATAATTCGGCAGCATGGGCGAGTCCAACGTCAGTGAGGTGTTTCAAGCATCAGAAGTCTAGCAAGTTTGTGTGGCATGTTTTTTGTCGGCTCGAAACCAGATTAAAGGACGTCATTACTTGAGCCTTAGCAAACTAAATCTCAGCTAAAAGCGTACTTGGAGCGTAGAAAAGTTCATAAGTGATTAAGCTGGCAGGCGTAGCGTTTGCGCTGTTCCGATTTGCGAACGCTCTTGAGCTTTCACCATGTCCACTATTGTGCGCTCCACCTTGATTGCCGCTTTTGCGTTGAGTGCGTTTGCAACAAACGCTTCTGCGCAAAATCGAAACCCAAATTCTGGGCCCGGCTATGACTTTGCTCGCGTGATCAACAGTCAGCCGATTTATGAAACCGTAGAGATTGACGACGGCCGCGAAGTTTGCCGTAACGAGCAAGTGCGTATACCGCAGTACTCGCAACACTATGACGCCCGCCCGCGTTCGGAAGCGGCCTCGGTATTTGGCGCGATCATCGGTGGCGTGATTGGTAACCAATTCGGTTCTGGCCGCGGCCGAGCCGCCGCAACGGTTGCTGGCGTTGCCTTAGGCTCAGCGATTGCCAATGATAGTCAACGTCAGGATCGCTATCGTTCCCGATATCAGAGTTCTATCGTCAGTACCGAGCGCGTGTGCAGCTACGAGCCGCGCGTGCGCACCGAGCGTCAGCTGGTGGGCTACAACGTGCGCTACGACTACAAAGGCCAAATTGGCGAAACCACCACGCGCAATCAACCCGGCAGCACGATCCGCGTCGCCGTTGAAGTCACCGCGCTTGAAGATTAGCGCTTCCTAGATTTCGTCGAATTGACGCCGTGCATATGTCCGCACGGCGTAGACTACGCCGTCAGCCGCAGCCTCTGCTGCGGCTTCGTTGTTTTTGCAATGGAGCTTTATGCGTGCGGATCCGACTATTCATGGGCACGACATCCCGCCCTCTGAAATCACCAATGAAGCCGACTATCAGCGCTTTCAGCACTTAAGCCGTCGCGGCTTTTTGCAAATTGCAGGTGCAATCTCTGGCGCACTTGCCACGCCGTCCGTTCTCGCGGCCTTCGGCAATCTCAGCCCGCCGATACAAAATTTGCTGAAAAACCCAAACTTTGTCAGCGCTGAAGAGCTGACCACATGGAACGACGCGACTTCGTACAACAATTACTACGAATTTGGCCTCGACAAAGACGAGCCGCAAGAGCAAGCGAAAGACTTTGCACCGTTCCCTTGGAACGTCGAAATTGCTGGCGAATGCGAGGTTAAAGGCACGGTTAGTTTTGCCAAGCTGATCAAAGGCATCGCAATCGAGGAGCGCGTGTATCGACACCGCTGCGTGGAAGCTTGGGCTATGGTGTTGCCCTGGGCCGGGGTACCGCTGGCAAGTGTGCTCAAGCGTTTCAAGCCCACCTCAAAAGCGAAATACGTGGCGTTTAGCACGCTCCATGACCGTAGCCGCATGCCTGGGCAAAATTATGCCAGCCTAGATTGGCCCTACCGCGAAGGCTTGCGCATTGATGAAGCGATGCATCCGCTGAGCCTGCTTGCCACAGGGTTGTATGGGCGGGTAATGCCGAATCAAAACGGCGCGCCTTTGCGATTGATTACGCCGTGGAAGTACGGTTTTAAAGGCATCAAAGGCATCGTCAAAATTGAATTTGTGGAACGCCAACCATTTACCAGCTGGAGTGATGCAAATCCGGATGAATATGGCTTTTACGCCAACGTAAACCCGAAAGTCGACCACCCGCGCTGGTCGCAAGCCAGCGAACGCAAGTTGATAGGCTCGGGTTTTTCTTTGTTTCGCAGCAAACGCGTCGAAACATTGCTTTTTAACGGCTATGCACGACAGGTTGCTGGGATGTATACGGGCATGGATCTGCGTGCGAATTTTTGACCAGCGAAGCGCCATTCGCGCATTTAGTCACCGATAGAATTGGCCAACACGCTGCGCACACTGAGTAGTTCAGCCGCAATACTGACCGCAATTTCATTCGGTGTTTCCGCACCAATGTTGAGGCCAATAGGCGCTTTGAGCACGGCCAAAAGTGTATCTGGAAATTCGCCGAGCTGCTGCATCACGACGCGAATACGGCGCGCACTGCCCATCATGCCGATTAGAGAGAACTTGACTGCGCTCAGTGCGATGGCACGCAGCGCGATTAAATCGTGGCTGTAGCTGCGGCTGAGCAATACCGCAATTGCGCGTGGCGCGCCTTGCGCCTGATATGTTTTTGCTGCCAACAACGCGCTGGTCCAGTCGTTGAACGTGCTGACTTCAAGATCTGAGGCCACGCTGCAGCCAAATACCTCGTCGCGTTCGTCAATGACTGCCACTGGAAAACCTAAGCGCACCAGCAATTCTGCCAGCGCCACGCCGCAATGGCCGCCGCCGCCGATCAAGCACAGCGGTGCGGGTACAAAGCGCAAGGTGTCGTCTCTGCTGTGATTAATTGGCAGTAACGTCACTGTGTCTATATTCAACGCATTCCCGGCTTTCAGCGCATCCCGAATTGCTTGCGCGCGCGGTTGCAAAAAGGCTGCGGTAAAAGTGCTCAAGTACAAGCGCATGTGGCCGCCACAAACGCCGCTGCTCGCGTTTTTCAGCCCCGCTTGCCCGGATAGATCAATTTCTAGTGCAACATGCGTTTGATCGGCTGATCGCAATAACGCCGCTGCTGCCAACAAAACCTTGGCTTCGCCAGCGCCACCGCCAATGCTGGCAATTGGCGCAATGAGTTCAGCCTTTGCATCCAGCGCCACCGCCATTTGCGCGCCCTGTTTGCGTGGTGTGGAGCCGCGTGTTTGCACCACGCTGGCTATGCACCAGCGCTCGGCAACCGGTGTTTGAGCGATGACTTGGGTGTAAAACTGCAGTGGCGTCATGCGTGCGTAATGCAGCAGCAGTTGGCTCGAACTTCTCGCTGAAAGAACCCGTTCGCCCTGAGCCTGTCGAAGGGCAGAGCAGTATATTTTCTAACGGAGCGTGGGGCGCTGTCGAAAGCTACAACTCTGGCTAAGTTAGACCTGACAAGGCTCTGCACTTCGACAAGCTCAGTGCGAACGGTTCTCCGACTGAATTTGGACGTCACTGGCATCCCGCAGGACCGGAAGGTAGATTTCCACACAGGCATCACTAATTTCTTACCGCAGCAACCGCCCGCAAAATGGCTTCCGGCGTTGACGGGCAGGCGAGTTGAATCGGGCTTCGACTTGGCGTGCCAGCAAAAGCGGCGACCGCATCACGCAGCGCTTCACGCACGCTGATCGCCAGCATCAACGGCGGCTCGCCCGCGGCTTTGCTGCCATAAATCACACCCGGCTGTGCGGCGTTATCCAGCAGCGTGGTGGAGAAATCGCCGGTCAGCGCATCCGGTACTTCACTAATCGTGGGGATTTTGTAGGTGCTGGGGGCCACGGTTCTCAAACGCCCGTTCGCATCCCAAACCAGCTCTTCCATGGTCAGCCAGCCCATGCCCTGAACGAAGCCACCTTCAATTTGACCGACATCAATAAGTGGATTTAGCGAATCCCCAACATCGTGCACCAAATGTGCCGCGCGCAAGCGCCATTCGCCGGTGTAGCCATCGACTTCGACCTCAGAAACCGCGGCACCGCAGGAGAAATAATAGAACGGGTGGCCGGTGTTGCTGTCCATATCCCAACTCAATCCTGGCGTCGCGTAAAAGCCTGTGGCAGCAAGGCTGACGCGATGCTCATAGGTCAGCGCTACTGCGCTTTTAAAACTAATCTGCTTGCCACACTCACTGCGAATCTGATCATTTTCGGCAACCAGTTCAGTGGTCGTGGTCAAGTCCCAGTGCTTGCGCAGCACGGCAAAAATACGCGTCAAAATGGTGTCGCAAGCGCTTTTCACGGCTTGACCATTCAGATCAGCACCGGCGGATGCTGCGGTCGCTGAGGTGTTCGGCACTTTCTCGGTGCTGGTCACCATAATCTTAATGTGCTGACTCGCCACGCCTAAAGCGCGCGCGGCAACCGCCAGCATTTTGCTGTGCAGCCCTTGGCCCATCTCAGTGCCGCCGTGGTTCACGTGCACGCTGCCGTCGTGATAAATCAACACGTGCGCACCAGCCTGGTTGTAAGTTACCTTATTAAATGAAATGCCAAATTTGACCGGCGTGATCGCAAGGCCACGCTTGCGCACTGGACTGGTTTGATTAAACGCAGCAACTGCTTGCACGCGTTCGGCGTAATTTCCTAATGTTAGCGCGGTGTGCCAAATGCGCTGCATGCGCAGGCCGCCATCCGCATCACGCACCGGCTGACCATAGTGCGTATGGTCACGATCTAATTCCGCGCCGCTTTTGCCGCCGTAAAAATTGTGCGCGCGAACCTGCTCGGGCGCTAAATTAAGCGCGCGCGCAATCGCGCTCATGATTTCTTCAATCACCAACATGCCTTGCGGCCCGCCAAAGCCGCGAAACGCCGTGTTGGACACTTTGTTGGTGCGCGCCATTAACCCGGTTAAATGCACATGCGGCAAATAATAGGCATTGTCGATATGCGCCATCGCACGCGTCAGCACGGGCGGTGATAAATCAAGACTCCAGCCGGCGTCCGCGGTCAATTCAGCGCGCAGCGCGGTGATGCGTCCATCGCTATCAAAGCCAACGTCATAAAGGGTTTGGAACGGATGGCGTTTACCGGTCAGCGTCATATCCGCCTCACGCTTGAGCTTGATGCGCACCGGCTTGCCAGTGCGCAGGGCGGCAAGGGCGACTAGTGCGGCAAAGGCGTTGGCCTGAGTTTCTTTGCCACCAAAAGCACCGCCCATACGCACGCAGCTGACCACCACGTCATGCTGACGCAGTCCTAAAACGCGCGCGACGATATGCTGAGTTTCCGCAGGGTGTTGCGTGGAGGCATGCACACGCAGCAGGTTTTCTGAGTCTACATACGCCCAGCTGGTATGGGTTTCCAGATAGAAGTGATCTTGCCCACCGGATTCGAATGTGCCGCTTAAGCGATGCGGCGATGCTGTCAAAGCGCTGTCGGCGTCGCCGCGAACCAAATACTTCGGCGCCATGTGATAGGCCTGCGCCGCTTGCACCTCAGCAAAGCTCAAAATCGGTGCCAGCCGTGCCAATTCCACACGCACTAGTTTTGCCGCACTCGTCGCTTGTGCGTCAGTTTTGGCGACGATCCACGCCAGCGCTTGGCCATAAAATTCGACGGTGCTACTGGGCAATAGCGGTTCGTCATGCACAATCGCGCCGGTGTCATTGAGCCCAGGAATATCAGCGGCGGTAATGACATCAATCACACCTTCCGCAAGGCGTGCGGCGCTGACATCGATCTGCACAATGCGCGCGTGTGCGTTCTCGCTCAACACCGGCATCATGCTTAAGCAGCCCACCGGCATGGGCAGCTCATCGGTATAGCGCGCCGTACCGCTAACATGCGCAATTGCGCTTTCATGCGGGTTTGCCACCATGGCGCTCATGAGTATGCCGCCTGGCTTGTTTGCGTCATCTCAAACAGAAATTTATCGAATAAATTGACGATCAACTTTTTGCGATAGTCCGCGCTGCCACGGAAATCACTGAGCGGCGTAAACGCGGCGTGTAGCGCAGGGCGCAGCAACTTGCTCAAGTCGGTGCTCAGCGTTTGGCCGATCAGAAGGGCTTCCGCAGATACTGCACGGATCGGCACCGCAGCGATGCCACCGTAGGCTAGGCGCGCTTTGGTGATCACATTTTCGACGTCCAGTTCCAAGAGAAAACAGGCGGCGACAATGCTGATGTCATCACTGCCACGTTTGCCGACTTTGTAGCTTTGCGTCAGCGTTGTTTGCGCGCTGGCCATAGATTTGACCGGCAAATTGATACGCACACAACGCACCAGCTCAATCGGCAAAAGCTCTGTTTTGCGATAGTCCAAAAAGTAGTTTGACGCCCCGATGCTGCGCTCACCGCGTGCGCTTTGCAGCACGATCTCGGCGTCCAATGCCAACATGACTGGCAGCAAATCGCTGATTGGTGAGGCGGTACCCAAATTGCCGCCCAGCGTCGCGCGATTGCGCACTTGGGTTGCGGCGAACCAATGCAGCATGGTGTAGAGCCCGCGCAATGTGCTGTTGCGATGCTCAGATAAGTCGCTATCACCGGGCTGGTTCTTGCCACGCAAAGCCGCTTGCAGCCTAGATAAATTGACGCCCGCGCCGATTTCTAGTTGCCCAACATCAAGCTTAAGTTGCGAAAGTTCAAGCAGCGCATCTATAGCGATCAGCGGTTTTGGGTGCTGCGCGTCCCGGCTAAATTCCAAGCCTAGATCGGTAGCGCCGGCTAGCCACTGCGCCTGCGGCAAGCGCTGTTTCAGGCTCAGCGCCTCGGCTAAATTGGCGGGTCGAGTTAACCACTGTTGTTCTCCTGCTTCAGCGGCTGGTAAATCTGCAGCGGGCAGTTCGGCGAGCGCAAATGCTGGAGTTTCAACAAGTTCGGCCATCGCCCGGCGTATGCTGTTATAGCCCGTGCAGCGGCAAAGATTGCCTTCTACCGCCGCATCATCCAAAGTTTTTTCGGCGCTGTGAAACGCCGCAAAAAGGCTCATCACAAAGCCCGGCGTGCAATAACCACACTGGGATCCGCCATGGCGCACCATCGCGGTTTGGCTTGGGTGTAGTGCGCCGCCGTTAAGTGCTTTTAAGCCCTCCACGGTCAAAATGTGGGCACCGGCAAGTTGCCCGGTCGGCAACAAACAGCTATTCACCGCGACCGCGCGCGTTACGCCGTTTGCATCTGTCTGCAATAGCGCTACCGTGCATGCACCGCAGTCGCCATCGCCACAGCCTTCTTTAGTGCCGGTGTGCCCTGCGGCATTGAGCGCATGCAAAAGCGTTTGCGACGGCGCGCTACACACTAGCTGCATGGCTTTGCCGTTGAGGGTAATTTGGATATCAATGGATCGATTTGTCATCGCGCAAGTTTAGCGTTAACTGAGAGACGGGTGGGTTGGCAGGGGCGAATCGCGCTAACCCCGTTTCGCCGCATCATCCGTTTCGCCCGCTACACTCGTTTCCGCTTCGCAATTTGTCCGCCTTTGGCGGATTGCTACACTCACTGTTCAACTGTAGGAGTACGCCGATGTCCATGACCTTATCGCTTTTAGGAGCTGCTTTAATGACCACCGCTGCCACTGATACATCGGGCGCTGATACACCCGCGCCGAATTATGCGCTGACAATCTATAGCTCAGCCCAAGGTGCAATGGATGCGGAAATGTTAACCGACGGCAATTCCGTGCCGGGCTACGCATTAGTCAGTGACACCCGCGAGATGATTTTTCCGAATGGCCGAGGTGAATTGCGCTTTACTGATGTTGCACAACGCATCGATCCAACAACGGTGGCGTTCGCCTCACTCACTGATCCAGGCGGCACGCGGGTATTAGAACAAAACTATCAGTTTGATTTAGTTAGCCAGACAAAGCTTTTAAATCGCTATATCGGCGAGCAAATTGTCGTCACGCAAAGCGCCGGTTCTGAGCGCATCACGCACAAAGGCACCTTGCTCGGTGCGCGCGATGGCTTGTTGATGCAAACCGAATCCGGCGGGGTTTTAGCGTTGAATAACTATGACTCGTTTGCTTTCGCCAGCTTGCCTGGCGGCTTAATTACCCGCCCTACCCTGGTTTGGTTGGTGGACGCGAAAAAGGCGGGTGCGCATCAGGCACGCGTCGCTTATCAAACCAAGGGCATGACCTGGTGGACGGATTACAACGTCATTTTAAATGCCGACGAGGCACACCCGAAAATGGATTTGTCCGCTTGGGTGACGTTGGTTAATCAGTCCGGCGGTAGTTTTCCGCAAGCGAAAATTAAGCTCGTTGCCGGTGAAGTTAATCGCGCGCCGGCAGCGGTGCCGCAAATGCGCGACATGGTGGCAAAAAACATGGTGATGGAAATGGCGGCCCCTGCGGCTGAAGGTTTTCAAGAGTCGGGCTTGTTTGAGTATCACCTTTATACCTTGGGTCGACGCTCGGATGTGCCAGATAATTCCGCCAAGCAGCTAGAGCTATTTCCCAGCAAAGTAAATATTCCCGCACGCCGGCAATTGGTTTTTACTGTGCCCGGTTTTCAAAACACCATGTATTACGGCAGTGCCAACACCGATCAAAACTTAGGTACCTTTGCCAAAGGCGAAGTCAACGCGTTTTTGGAGTTTGATAATAAAGAAGCCAATGGCATGGGCATGCCGCTGCCCAAAGGCCGCGTGCGCGTCAGCCAAGCAGGCCCTGATGGCGCGCTGGAATTTATCGGTGAAGACGCCATTGAGCACACGCCGAAAAACGAAACCTTGCGGCTAAAATTGGGCAAATCGTTTGACGTCGTCGGTGATCGCACCCGCACCGATTTTCAAATCGATACCACCGCGAAAACCATCACTGAGTCTTTCAAAATTAGCGTGCGTAACCGGAAGAAAATTGCCGCCAGCGTACTGGTACGCGAATACATGTATCGCTGGAGCGGCTGGGATGTCACGCAAAGTTCTGTCAAAGGCAATAAACGCGACGCGCAAACGCTCGACTTCCCGCTAGAAATTGCGGCCAATGGCGAAGCGGTGGTGACTTATACGGTTCGGTATCATTGGTAGACATTTATGGCTTGGCAAATGGGTTTACGATAGTCAGCTGCGTATCCACGATAAGGCCATGTTGCATGTCCTCCGAATACAAAATGCGCGCACCGCAGAGCAATGCGGTTGCGACGATCGTCGCGTCATATACGGAAAAACCGTAGCGCTCGGCAAGCCTACGACCACAGTCGTGGCTTGCTTGAGTTAGCGGCACAACCTTACATAGGCTTTGTAACGCGGCTATCAGCTCATGTGTTTGCGCCCATGTATAGCGCAATTTGCGTTGGGTTACGTTGGTAACTTCGTTGAGAACTTGCACGCTGATCGTGCCTTTTTGGCGCATCAATTCTTTTGTCGTCACTGCTTTCACACCATCGGAGGAAAGCAAATACAAAATAATATTGCTGTCAAAAAAAATGCTATCGCGCATTCGCTTCGTCGCGGCTAAAGACGAAACCTGGGGGTAATTTGGGCAGGGCGTCTAGCTGTGTGAAATAATCGTCCGCTTGCTTTGGTCGACGAATTTCAAACAGTTTTGGTGATGCCACGACAATTTCAATGTCATCGCCAGCCTGTAAATTAAGAATTTCAACCACACGGCAAGGAAGACGAATCGCCAAGCTGTTGCCCCATTTCGCAAGTTGCATAACATCCCTCGTTTCTTTGATATACAAACCCGCATTGTATATCTTTTGAGGCAACAACGAAAAATGCGCCCATCACGAAATTTTTTTAGGCCGCAAAGTTGCTCCACACCTCGTTAAGCACACAAATCCCAATTCCGAACACAATCCCAACTTAGCAAGTTTTCAACCTAACTAGATGCGCTAAGTCTTTGTTTTATATAGCGCCGTAGCGCTGGCGTGGTTTTTGCAATACCGTCAGCCTATGGACATCTCTAGACCCGAATTCGCACAAACGCGCCGCCGCAGACGCCTGATGATTGGCGCTGCGCTCGGCATTTTATTTGCTGCTGCCGCATATGCCTTATGGCGTATGGAGCCCGCCGCACCCACGCTAGAAAAGTCTGCGGTTTGGACCGATACCGTCAAGCGCGGGGCGCTGACGATTGAGGTGCGCGGGCCGGGCACGCTGGTACCAAAATCTATTCGCTGGATCAGCGCCGAAACCGCAGCTCGGGTCGAGCGCATTGTGCTTAAACCAGGCGCAAACGTGCTGGCAGACAGCGTGATTTTGGAGCTTAGCAACCCGGAAGTGCAGGACGCGCTGCTGGCGGCACGGGCCGCCGTTACTGCCGCGCGTGCGGATTTATCAGCGCAGCAAACTCAACTCAATAGTCAGCTACTGGATCAACGCGCTGGTGCCGCCCAAGTGCAGGCGGATTTGGCTTCCGCGAATTTGCAAGCCGAGGCTGAGAAAGATCTCGTCGAAAAAGGTGTGATTCCGGCGATTACGTATAAGCGCACCGAACTCAGCCGCGATCAGCTGAAGCTTCGGGTGCAAATCGAGCTGGAGCGCATGCAAAATTTCGCACGTACGATCGACGCGCAGCTCGCCGCCTCCAGAGCGCGTTTGGCGCAATTAGATAACACGCTGCAATTGCGCGTGCGCCAGGCAAATGCATTGCAAGTGAAGGCCGGGATCGCAGGCGTTTTGCAGCAAATCGCCGTGGAAGAGGGGCAGCAAGTTTCCGCTGGCCTGAATATCGCACGCGTCGCACGGCCAGATTTGCTAATGGCGCAGCTGAAAGTGCCGGAAACGCATGCCAAGGTCATGAGCTTTGGCTTAATCGCCAAAATCGACACGCGCACCGGCATTATCACAGGCACTGTGGCGCGTATTGATCCGGCAGTGCAGGCTGGCACCGTGCAGGTGGACGTGGAGCTGACCGGTGATCTTCCCGTAGG
>JAYVAQ010000539.1:0-2332 GCA_043750875.1 Rhodanobacteraceae bacterium | reverse complement strand
CGACAACGCGCATAGCGTCTGGTGCTGCGATAATGACGTCATAGTTCAAATCTCCCGCCAACATTTTTTCGGCGAGTTCGTCCATACCTACAACTTCAGCGCCAGCCTCGAGAGCTTTAGCTGCAGCGTCGCCTTGTGCAAAAACGGCAACGCGAACTGATTTACCGGTGCCATGCGGCAACACGGTCGAGCCACGCACGCCTTGGTCAGATTTTTTTGCATCAATGCCGAGGCGAACCGCAACGTCAATACCTTCCGCAAACTTCGCGGTAGCATTTTTTTGCACGATCGCGATTGCGTCGTCTAATGCGTACGATTTGCCCTGCGCAACTGCGCCGAGCAACATTTTTTGTCGTTTATTGAGCTTTGCCATGGTCTTAAATCTCCGTGTTTAGGCCCATGCTGCGGGCGCTACCAGCGATGGTGCGCACTGCAGCGTCAAGATCAGCAGCCGTCAAATCCGGCATTTTGATCTTGGCGATTTCTTCCAGCTGAGCGCGCGTTACTTTGCCGACTTTCTCGGTGTTCGGGCGCTTGCTGCCACTTTTGATACCAACCGCTTTCTTCAACAGAATCGTCGCCGGAGCGGTCTTCATGATGAAGGTGAAGCTTCTGTCGGAATAAACCGTAATCACGACAGGTGTAGGCAAACCCGGTTCCAGCTTAGCGGTGGCCGCGTTGAATGCCTTACAGAATTCCATAATGTTGACGCCGCGCTGACCTAATGCGGGGCCGACGGGTGGCGAGGGATTTGCTTGCCCTGCCTTTACTTGTAGCTTGATGTAGCCTGTGACCTTCTTGGCCATAGTTTTATCTCCGAGTGGTTGCGCCCGTTGCCGAGCTCCTCGTGGGTGAAAAGCCCGCTAGGATAGCGGACCGTGTTAAAGCAATTGTTCGACTTACTGCTAAGCGCCGCCTTACTTCGCCTTCTCGACTTGCGAGAACTCCAAATCCACAGGCGTAGAGCGACCAAAGATGAGCACCGCTACTTTCAGGCGACTCTTCTCATAATTCACTTCATCAACGACAGCGTTGAAGTCATTAAATGGACCGTCTACTACACGCACCATCTCGCCAACTTCAAACAATACTTTCGGCTTAGGTTTCTCAATGCTGTCTTGCACACGCTGCAATATGGTGTCGGCTTCTTTGGCACTAATTGGCAGCGGCTTTTCTTTGGTACCACCGATAAAACCCATGACTTTCGGGGTTTCGCGAACCAAGTGCCAGCATTCGTCATTGATGGTTATTGAGCGGCCTTCAACAGCCGTTTCAATCTGCACCATCACGTAACCGGGATAAAATTTGCGATCGCTGCGACGCTTTTGACCGTTGCGCATTTCAATAATTTCTTCGGTCGGAACAAGCACTTCACCGAAGCGCTCCCCCATTCCGAATCGCTGAATTCGCTCAATCAAGGAACGCTTGACGGTTTGTTCGAAACCAGAATAAGCGTGCACTACATACCAACGTTTTTCCATGCCTGTAGCTCCTCAGCCGCCCATCGTCCAACGCACGAGCGTCGCTAAGATATAGTCAATAAAAAACATCAAAATACCGACAATGATGACACCAACAATGACGACCATCGTGGTTTGCGTGGTTTCTTGCTTGGTCGGCCAAACGACCTTACGCAGCTCGATCATTGCCGCCGCCAGGAACTTTAAAAACGCGACCCCAGGGCCGCTGCGCGACATTACGAAACCGCCGGCAATAAGCGCAGCAACGAAGGTCAATACCCGCACCCAAGCCGGCCAAGCTGGATTGAAAAAGTAAAATGCGAAAATGCCAGCCGCTATTAGCGCGACACCTGCAAACAAGATTGCGTAATCGACGGGCGCAAGCATCCGCGTAGACGTTGTGTTTTCAACTTTTGCATTCATGCTGCGACTTCTTCCTTGAATCAACGACCGACTCAAGCGCTTAACCGACAGATCGGTGCCTTGAGTGGCAGGCCAGTAGGGACTCGAACCCCAAACCTGCGGTTTTGGAGACCGCTGCTCTGCCAATTGAGCTACTGGCCTTCAGAAAAAAACTGATCGAAGCAAAAGCTAAGGTTTTTAATCCCGCCTCACACCGCCCAATCTCAAAAAAACGGGCGCGTTTCCAAAGTACGCGCCCGCCAGAGTTACATATTACAAATTACTTGATGACTTTTGCCACAACGCCTGCACCAACGGTACGGCCACCTTCACGAATCGCGAAGCGCAAACCGTCTTCCATCGCGATCGGCGCGATCAAAGAAACCACCATTTTAACGTTGTCACCCGGCATCACCATTTCCACTCCTTCTGGCAACTGGCAATCGCCGGTCACATCCGTCGTGCGGAAA
>JAYVAQ010000538.1:0-11923 GCA_043750875.1 Rhodanobacteraceae bacterium | reverse complement strand
GCCGCCGCAAGCGCCGTGGGATATGGGCATCGCCCCAACATGGAGTTTTGGAAGGAGCGAGCGCAAGCAATTATGACTTGGATGGATAATCAATTACCTTTATCCAGAAAGGAGTTTCTTGATCGATTGAACAATCCGGAACGTTATAGACCGGAGGCCCCTTCCTCGAATAGAAGCCACAAAGGTGAGGACAAAACGACCGACTTTTTGGAATAATAATGGCCACAGATTTTCAAAAAAAGATTGCCGAAAAAACAGCAAGTATTATTGCGCTCGCCAATAAGCCTAAAATTCATATTTATGATGACGATAAAAAATTGATAAGCATTCCAATTATGTCGGCGCAAGATCAGCCACGTGCTGGTTTAACTACTTTTGCAACAATAGGATTATCAGCATCGAACAATGTCCTTCGGGGCGCTACTTTAGCAAGCGTCGAATTTATTGGGGTTTGTTTTTCTGAGTTTGAAGAATTTCCAAACGCGATCGCAGCAGCTGCATTTAGTTTAATAAGATCGGGATGTGGTTATGCTCCTGGGATAATACTTCCAGGAGCCCTCAAAATTCATGGGTACTCTCGAATGACTGACTTATATTTTTTACCGCCAATTTTCTGGGGTGACAGCTTCGACGCAATATCGCTGGAAGACCGTCTAGTTGCTTGGTTAATGGCGGTCCCAATCACATCATCGGAGCGTGAATTCGCTGTTAAAAATGGCCCGCTAGAATTAGAAAAGCTATTGGAAGCCGGGAAAGTAGATATTGCAAATCTGGAGAGAAAATCGGTTATTTGAATATTTATATAATAAATCATAGTAGTTATCGAATTAATATCAAATGATTTCAAAGTGACCGAGCCCAAGCCGACCACCAGCGCTAAAATCGCACACCTCATTGCCAACCGCATCTGGCTGATCGTTATTGCGAGCGCGCTCGGCCACCTGGGCGCGTGGCACTGGTTTTTGGATCTATTTGCGCATTTTCGTTGGCAGTATCTGGTTGCCACTTTACTTTGCTTGAGTGCAGCGATTTTCGCCAAAAAAGCGCGCCTGATCACCTTGAGCTCAGCTTGCTTGCTGTGGAATTTTGCGTTGATTGCACAGTATCCATTTGCAACTTCAAACAGCGTCCCGGTCGCGGCCAAACCGCTCAAAGTGCTGTTTGCGAACTGCGCGATGAGCAATACCGGCAGTTCTTTGATCGCGCTGATTCGCGCGCAAGCCCCGGATGTGATTGCAGTGGCCGAATTGTCCGACGAATTTAGTGAACGTCTGAAAGCCGAGTTCAACGCCAGCTACACCGTGCAGGCGCTGTTTCCCGATTTGGGCTGGGAAGGCATCGGGGTGCTCGTCAAAAATGGCCGCTTGCCAAAGGTCAGCGCCGGTTTGGTTGATAGCGCGCAATTGCAATTCCCCACTACACGACTGCGTTGGCAAGGGGGCGAGCTATTGGTCGTGCATCCTATTCCACCGATTTCTGGCTTCGCCGCAAACAGCCGCGATGCCTATTTTTCAGCGTTAGTTAACTACGCGGCGCAGCAGCCTATCTCGCAAACGTTGATTATTACGGGTGATTTCAATGCCAGCGTTTGGTCTGCGCCGTATCGTCAGATGCAAAATTCCGGCAAATTTGTGGATTCCACCGCTGGCTTTTGGCCGACGCCCACGTGGCACGGGCCGAATGCTTTGTTTGCGCCGTTGAGTGTTCCTATTGATCAGCTGTTGCTGCGTGGTCCGGGCGCAGTAACCGAGCGACGGGTAGTGAGCAATCCAGATTCGGATCACTCGGTGTTGATCACCACCGTGATGCTAGCCCTGTGACGAACTTGCGTAGCCTGGAAAAAACCGGCAACTAGTTTCTTATAGTCACTCGATTCGCCGGTCAACTAGGTCTTGGCAACTTAAAAAGCGGTGCAGAGTTGGATTTTTCGATGCGACTCCCGGGATTAGAACCCTAACTGCCCGCTGTCGCGGGTACACGAGGGTTTAACCACTAGCCTGGCGCATGGGCAATACTTTCCTGGCTTCTTTTCACAAAGGCCAACACTATGTTCAATAGTCGATTTAAGTCTCGCGCGAGCGAGATGGCAAACAAATATCAGGTACTACAAAAGTACGCGCGCCACTTGCTGCTGATCACTGGCCTCTTTCTGTTCGGCGTCGTGCATGCCCAAGTTATCTTGACCCCAATCACGCCGAAAGCAGGGTCAATTCCTATCGCGATTGTGCCCTTCGGCTGGCAAAGTGCTGGTGTTGCTGACACCGATTTAGCGGCGGTGATTCGCAGCGATCTCAACCGCACTGGCCAGTTTAACGCCTTGCGCAGTGATCGCTACATCGACACGCCGACCACCGGTAACGAGATCAAATTTGATACCTGGCGCTTGTTGAAGCAGAACTACATCGTGGTTGGGCGCGTGCTGGATACGCCGAACAACACCTACCGCATTGAATTTTCGCTGTACACCATTGGTACGCAAAAAATGGAGTTGGGGATTGCGATTACCTCACGCCCGAACGATTTACGCGCGGCAGCGCATCAAATTGCGGATCAAATTTACGAAAAAATTCTGGGCGTGCGTGGTGCGTTTTCTACCCGCATTGCCTACATCACCTCAACCGGCTTGGGCAAAGTTCGGCAATATAAATTGATTGTGGCGGATTCGGATGGTTTTAACCCAACCGCAATGGTCACCTCACGCGAACCACTGCTATCGCCTGCTTGGTCGCCAGATTCCCGCCGTTTGGCCTATGTTAGTTTTGAGCGCGGCAACTCGGCGATCTATTTGCACGAACTGGCCACAGGCGCACGCCGTTTGCTGAGTAGTAACAAAGGCATCAATGGCGCCCCGGCGTTTTCACCGGACGGCAGCAAAATCGCGCTAACCCTGTCGCGCACTGGTAATCCGGAAATTTATACGATGGATTTGGCCAGCGGCGCGTTGACGCAACTTACCAAGAGCTTCTCGATTGACACCGAACCAGTTTGGATGCCGGGCGGTGGGCAGATTTTGTTTACTTCAGACCGCGGCGGCCGCCCACAGGTGTATCGCATGAACGCCGATGGTTCGGACGTGCAGCGCATCACCTTTGAAGGTACCGAAAACGCACGTGCCTCGGTTAGTGCAGATGGCAAGAAAATCGCAGTCGCACAAGGTCAAAGCAATGTCTATCACATTGCCATGATCAATCGCGAACGTGGCGAGCCTGGCATAGTCAGCACTGTCTCACACGGGCGCTTGGACGAAAACCCAAGTTTCGCGCCAAACGGCAGCATGATTCTTTATGCCGCACGGGAAGGTGGCCGGGGCTATTTGGTGGCCAGCAGCGTTGACGGTGAAACCACGCAACGCTTGACTATTGCCGAAGGCGATGTGCGCGAACCCGCATGGTCGCCGTTTAGAAAATAATTGATGTTATAAAACCCACCGTGCCGTTTTTACCTACGGCACGGAGGGTTTCACTTGCTAGCTTGCAAAGCGGTGGATTTAACCGTGAAACGGTTGCACGTCTCCAGGTTTGCGCAACATTTTATTGACTTCGTCCAAATGCATTTCTTCCTGCACAATCATTTCGCGCGCATATTCTTCCAGCAACACGGATTTATCAGCGACCAATTTAAGTAGCTCAAAATAGGCCGCTAATGCGGCTTTTTCGTGTTGCATGCTTTCACGCAAGATGTCGCCAATATCGTGTTTGGTGGTTTCCAGCAGCGCGCCAATTTTTAAAGAAGGATGGCCGCCGAGTAGGGTTACCAGCTCACCTGCTTTGTGCGCATGCGCCAGCGATTCGTCGGCATTGCCCTTGAGCCAGGACACGATAGGAATGCGGTTGTGGCCGTAAATCATCAGCGAATAGTGCGTGTAGCGCACCACGCCCGCCAATTCGATTTCTAAAATTTTATTAAGTACCTCAGACGCTTGATGTTTTTCTTGCTCGTTCATGTTCCTATTTCCTCTGGTGTATGCGAACCGCATGGTAGCGCGAAGAAGTAAAGTTTTGCCTTAGACGGTGTCGCGCAACTAGCTAAATTTCAACGCCGCTGAGCTCAAAATTGCGGAAAAACTCAAACTAGGCGCGGTGGGATTTTGCAAAAGCGCGCAGGCATATGCGGCATTGCAAAAATCAATTGCTTGAGAACGCGGCACATCGGCACTGCGGGCCAAATCACGAATGCTAGTTGGTGTACGTGTGAGCAGTTTCGCCATACTCAACTCAGCGCCCGCCATTGGCACACTTAAGCGCGGTAAACGCGTCATCAGATAGCGGGCATCGTTAAGTTCTTCCAACGCGACACCGTCTGAGTTTTGTAGCGTAACTTGCCAAGTTAAGTCTTCGATTGATCGCGTCGGCAGCATGCGTTTGGCAACTGTCCATTCGGCATTTGCTTGGCCATCGCCGTGCGCCGTTTCCTTCACCGGTTGCAGCGCCAGTTGTAACAGCTGTTGCGGCAAGATCGCGCTGCAATACTCACCTAGGGCGTGATTGAACATGATTGAGCGGCCAGGAGCGAAGCGTACGTCTACAATTTTTCGCGGGCCCCGAGCAGTCAAATATTGGTACAAATTACCGGCTTTACGTAGCAACTCGGCATCAGCAATCACCGGGCCAATGCGCGATTTTGCCAAAACACTGCCCTGGGACGCCGCGCGCGCGCGTTCCGCAATAACGCTTTGTATGTGTTCCTTTTCCTTCGCGCTGATTTGATCCGCATCAATTTTATTCAGAACCGTCATGACGTCCCGAGTTTGTACCGGGCGGCGGAGCATGAGAGTCCAGGGCGAGGTTGGCCTATTCGTAATCGCTACCGCGCAAATGCCGCGTTTACTTGCCTCATTGAGCACTTGAAAACCTTCAGTATGATCAGCATCGGCAAAGATTGCAGTTGGTGCCATCGCGGTTTCCACCCAATGCGCACTCAAATGCGGCTCAAGCATACCTAACATCGATTTCAGCAGCAGCCGATCAATGTTGGGTAGCGCCACAATTTGATATCCGCGCGTTCTGGGCATCTAGGTTCAGAAAAATCTGGAGCGCATATCGCACCACAGTTTTATGATTACAAATGCAATAAAAATAGATTTTTCATAAAACGTTTACGGCATTTGACAGTTCTTCAAACTTGTTCACGGCGCGCGCCAATAGCAAGTTCAGCCCAAAGGCAGACGTAAGAAGCTAAAGTGTGCGGCTTAATCGTTTGATTTGACGCAACTTGTATGACTCAACTTGAGCAAGAGACTCAAACTGCACCGGATTTGGCGCTTGCAACGCCGCTGGCCATTGAAACTCAGCGCCGCCGCACCTTTGCCATTATTTCGCACCCTGATGCGGGCAAAACGACGCTCACTGAAAAATTGTTGCTGTTTGGCGGCGCGATTCAAATGGCAGGCTCGGTTAAAGCGCGCAAAGCATCCCGCCATGCGACTTCAGATTGGATGGCGATGGAAAAAGAGCGCGGCATTTCGGTGACCAGCTCGGTGATGCAATTTCCCTACGCGGGCTGCATCGTCAATTTGCTGGATACCCCGGGCCACGCAGACTTTTCCGAAGATACTTATCGCGTGTTAACCGCGGTCGATTCGGCGTTGATGGTGATTGACTGCGCCAAAGGCGTGGAAGCACGCACGATCAAACTGATGGAAGTTTGCCGTTTGCGCGATACGCCGATTATGACTTTTATCAATAAAGTCGACCGTGAGGGCAGGCCGCCGATTGAGTTGCTAGACGAGGTGGAATCGGTTTTAGGTATTCAATGCGCGCCGGTAACTTGGCCGATTGGCATGGGCGCACGTTTGAAAGGGATTTATCATTTGCTTGACGATGAAATCCATTTGTTTGAGCCCGGCCGCAACTACACGCGCCAAGACTCGACCATTATCAAAGGCATTGATAGCGCCGAGCTGCGCGCGCGGATCGGGCCGGATTTACTGAAAGAGCTGAAAGACGAGCTGGAACTGGTGCAGGGCGCATCGCACCCATTTGACCGTGAACGCTATTTAACGGGCACGCAGACGCCGGTGTTTTTTGGCTCAGGCATCAATAACTTTGGCGTGCAACTTTTGCTTGAAGCATTTATTGAAAATGCGCCGTCACCGCAAGCGCGGGCAACCAAGACGCGTGCGGTTGCCCCTACCGAAACGCCGTTTACCGGATTTGTGTTTAAGATTCAGGCGAATATGGATCCCCAGCACCGGGATCGCGTCGCGTTTATGCGCATTTGCTCAGGTGCGTATCAAGCCGGGCAAAAGATGTTCCACGTGCGCGCCGGTAAAGACGTCAAAATCGGTAACGCCCTGACTTTTATGGCCTCCGAGCGTGAAATCGCTGAAACCGCGTATCCAGGCGATATTTTGGGGCTGCACAACCATGGCACGATATCGATTGGCGATACCTTTACCGAAGGCGAAGTGCTGCGCTTCACTGGCATTCCCAGCTTTGCCCCCGAACTATTTCGCCGGGCGCGCTTAAAAGACCCGTTGAAACTCAAGCAGCTGCAAAAAGGTTTGGTGCAACTATCTGAAGAAGGCGCGACCCAGTTTTTCAAAGCGCAATTGGGCAATGATTTAGTGTTAGGCGCGGTCGGCACGCTGCAGTTTGACGTGGTCGCTTATCGTTTGAAAGATGAATATTCCGTTGATTGCGCATTCGAGCCAGTCAGTATCCACACCGCACGTTGGGTGCAAAGTGACGATGCGGCGGCGATGGAGGAGTTTGAAGCCAAGGCAATTCTGAACCTAGCACGCGACGCTTCAGGTGCGTTGGTGTATCTAGCGCCCACGCGTGTCAATTTGAACCTGACCCAAGAGCGTCATCCGAAAATACGGTTTTTAGCGACTAAAGAGCATGAATCGCCGACGTTGGTAGGCTAGGGCGCACCATTGGTTTCGGCAAAGCGATTAAAATTGCGCGGCAGATATTGCAAAAGGAGACGATATGGACACGATTAGATCAACTCAGCATGTGCACGACGGGCAGGTACACGTTTCTGTGCCTGCGGAGTGGGCGAATGAAGAAGTCGAGATTTTTGTTACGCGTAAAAGCGCAATCGTAACTGTGTATCCGCCGCGGAAATCCAAAGAGGAGAGGATGGCGGCGTTGGATCGATTTATAGGTTCCAAAAAGCCGTTGCCGGGGCAGCCAAGCATGATGGTAGGGCTTATGGCTGATAGAAACGAGGATTTGTGAGGCTGCTTTTAGATACGTCTGCAATAGTTTGTTTAGTTGAGCGCGAGTTCGGCTGGGAGGTTGCAAAAGCGCGGATGGCCTCATCATCCGAGATTTCGATATCAGCACTAACCGTAGTGGAATTTACAAAAAGGTGTTTGGCGCGAGGTGAAACTGAAGCGCAAGCCCGACAGTCTGTTGATGAAATGATTTCACTCGTCCATGAAGTGATCCCTACCGACGAAGCTATAGCCAAACTTGTGTTAACTATTGCGGTCAATGCCACAAGTCGGGTTCCTACAGTTGACTCAATCATTGCCGCCACCGCGATTCAGCATGGTGCAGTTTTATTGCATAGAGACGCGCATTTTCGCGGCATCCCACAAACCATGCTGCACCAAGAAGAATTACCTGCGCCAAATAGTTTTGAAGCCCCAAATAGTATTAAAGCCAAGGAAGGCACATGAAATTCGTAGATGAAGCCCAAATTCACGTCACCGCTGGTAACGGCGGTAATGGTTGCGTCAGTTTTAGGCGGGAGAAATTTATTCCGCTCGGCGGCCCTGACGGTGGCGATGGTGGCGATGGTGGCAGCGTGTATTTGCTTGCCGATGAAGGCTTAAACACGCTGGTCGATTTCCGCTACAAACGCCGCTTTGATGCGCGTAGTGGTGCAAAAGGCACTCCGCGACAATGTAATGGCCCCGGCGGCGATGAATTAGTCGTGCGCGTGCCGGTCGGCACAGTCGTAAAGGACGTAGATACCGATGAGGTGATCGCTGATTTAATCGCGCACCATCAAAAGGTGTTGGTCGCCATCGGTGGCCGCGGCGGCAAAGGCAATACGCACTTTAAAAGCTCGACCAATCGCAGCCCAAGACGCAGCATTCCCGGCACCGAAGGCGAAGAGCGCGAGCTGCATTTGGAGCTCAAAGTGCTGGCGGATGTGGGCCTGCTGGGCTTTCCAAACGCTGGTAAATCCACCTTGATTCGCGGCATTTCAGCCGCCACACCCAAAGTCGCGGATTATCCTTTCACTACGCTTCACCCGAATTTAGGCGTGGTGCGCGTAGCGATGGACAAATCATTCGTAGTTGCCGACATTCCTGGTGTGATCGAAGGTGCCGCCGACGGTGCAGGCTTAGGCGTGCAGTTCCTCAAACATGTCCAACGCACACGCGTGCTTTGGCATGTGGTGGATTTGGCACCGTATGAGGAGGGCGCAACACCCGCGAAGCAAGTGCGCGCGATCGAGAAAGAGCTGAAGAAATTCGACCCAGAACTATTTGCACGGCCGCGCTGGCTAGTTTTCAACAAAGCCGACACCGTGGGCGAAAAAGAAGCGCTAAAACTCGCGAAAGCGGCGGTGAAATCTTTGAAATGGCAAGCGCCGTGGTACGTGATTTCAGGGCTAGCCAAAGAAGGCTTGCAGCCCCTTTTATGGGACACGATGGCACTGTTTGAGCCGCCTGCCCCCGAAGATCATGACGATGCTGAGCCGCAATCGGCTTGATAAGGCAAATTTCGCCGTGTCAGAGCGCAATAGCGTCATTCGCCTCGCCGTCGTGGGCGCAGTTGGACGATTGGGGCTGCAGATCGCAGCACTTGCTGCGACTGATGCACGCTTTTGCTTGAGCGCGCTGCTGGTTTCACCCAGCTCAGCGTTGTTGGGGCAGACAAATCTAGCCACAGGTTTGAACTATGTTGCAAGGCTGGAGACATCGGTCGATGTCATTATTGATGTGTCCTTGCCGCAAGTGTTTGCACAAACTGCAAAGGCGGTGCGCGAATCTAGCGCGGCGTTGGTGTGCGGCGTCACCGGTTTTGACGCGCGAGGATTGGCCGCTATCGCTGAACTTGCGCGCGAGCACGCAGTATTGCACACGCACAATTTCAGCCGTGGTGTCGCTGTGCTCAAACATTTGTCCCGTGTCGCAGCCGAATTGCTAGGGCCTAGCTTTGACGTTGGCATTCTCGATATCCACCATCGTCATAAACGGGATGCACCGAGCGGCACGGCAGTTACTTTGGAAGCCGCACTACGAGAAGGCGGTGCTAGCAACGTGCAACATTCGGCGTTGCGACTAGGGAGCGTCGTGGGCGAACACCAGGTGCATTTTTCTGGACTAACCGAAGAAATCACCTTAACGCACCGCGCCGCAGATCGGGCGATGTTTGCGTTAGGCGCGTTGGACGCGGCGGCGTGGTTGGCGGGTAAAGCGAGCGGGAGTTATGCAATAGACGCGGTTTTTGGAATAGCCAAAGCCTAGTTCGGATCGTTCGGTCATTACTTGATGCTTCGAAGCCGTAGTCAAAAATCAGCCGCCGGAGATTGCACTCCAAGCAGGCGAAGCGCATGCCGCCTGCTAACACCCTGCTGGAGCGCAAAAAAATGCTGATTCGTTTTTGCGTAGCGAAAAACGCACACTCCTGTTCGCCAGCAAAATTATATCCAGCAGACAAAACCGGTACGACCAACAGTCCTTGACAGTTTGAGTTGCGGGTCACAATTGTTACTCGTAGACTCAAAGGAACCCAGCGAGTTGAGTGGCGCAAACATGACTAAGTTGATGATTAGCGTAGCAATATGTTTGATATTGAGTGCCTGTGCCGAATGGAACTCCATCTACAAAACTAAGCGCGTTACGGATAACGTCAACGTCGTGACGGTAGACGCGAAGCAAAGATCGACCTACTTCGTTAAACGCGAAGCAGAATCGGCCAAGGGCGCGCCAGATTTGCGTCTGTGTGCTGAGCCACCGCCCGATGTATTTTCGGCATTGGCCAGCAGCTTGTCCGCCAGCGCCGGGCTCAGTGGAAAGGCTGCCAGTCGCGAGATCAACGCGCAGATTGCTGCAGCGCTCTCAGAAAACGCTAGCACCATCGAACGATCGCAAACTGTCAATGTGCTGCGTGAATCTATGTACCGCACCTGCGAGCGCTACATGAGTGGCGCGATAAGCAAAGAAGAGTTCATGATTCAGGCAGCGCGTGATCAACGCACGATCGTGCAGGTATTAGCGATTGAGCAACTAACCGGTGCTGCGCGTGCACAGGCGACCGCGTTGACCACGATCGCGCAAGCTTTAGGTTCAGGCACCACCGAGGAAGCCATTTTGCAGTTAGGGGCGGCTCGTAAGGATCAAGATGCGAAGCAAAAGGCGCTCGCGGATGCTGTCGCTGCCCATAAACTACTGCCGCCAGATGTGGGCTGCGATGCAATTCCAGCTGCTGCAGTAGCACCCGTTACCGCCGAACAACTTTCCGCAAAACGCGCGCAATGTGAAAAAGTGGCCGCTGCGGACAAAGCGCTGAAGGCGGCTGATGCACATTATGTGGCCATGAAAGACGCCTTGGCAGCGCAGCAGTCTTTGGCCGCTAGAGTGGAAGGTAAACTCAATTCCGCCAGCTTCTCGCCGACTGCGGTGTCTGCGGAAATCGGTGCACGCGTGGCCGAGATCGTGGCACACAACGCCAACTTCAATGAAGTAGCGATGACCTGCGTGGTGTTGATTCGTGCGGATTCAAGCAAGTTGAGCATTGAGCAAAAGGCCGTGATTCGTGAATGCGCCAAACTCATTCCTGGCATGTATCGAATGGAGCAATCCGTGTCAAATGCAGTGCTGGCACGGCAGGTGATGATTCAAAGCCAATTTACTTCGGAAGCTAACAAGATTTGGGCCTGCATCAGTACCGACAACGCGCTGGATCCTACGAAATCGAGCACGACTCTGAAAAAGGCCAAAATCACCTTGTTCGCCGATGAATTGGCTGAGTTCAACGGCTATGACCAGAGCGGATTTACTTCGTGGTTTACGATGCAAGAACAGCACGACCAAGACGCGCTAAAAGGAGCTTGTCCATGAACAGCTATATTATTTTTGCGGGCACTGAAGTTGAAGTCGAAGCCAGAGCAGGGTTGCACGAAGCTGCCGCCATGGCGCTAGGGAAAACCACGCGCCGTATCGTTGACTTAATTCACACGCGACGGGTATCGATGCGTAAGTTTTTGGGCGGTGCCAACAGCATGACCGTGGCGGATCAGTTTTGCATCATCATTGAGCAAACCGATTAAGGTATGAGCGACGCGGGTGAACGCCATTCGCGAACTCAAATCAAGGCATTTCCGCCAACAGCTGCAAGATGCGCCCGTTAACCGATTGAATTTGAAAATTGTTGACGTTGCCTAAAATATTGCCAGCGGGATCATTCGCCATCGAGACCAACACGTACGGATCGCGGCCTTGATCTTCTAGCATCCATGCATGAGTGAGCACATGAAAGTTGTTGGAGGTTGACGCCAAACTACCACCTTTGTACCAAACACGATCCCATTGATTGCGCACAAACGGCTGGGCCGCCTGCGAAGCAAATGCGCGATCAATCAAGCGCAACGACGTTGATTTTTCCGGGAAGCGCCGCAGTGCAGCAAAGGCATTGCAAATATCGAGTGGTGTGGCTTTCCAGGTCGCAGTATTGAGCAAAGCATTATCACTGAGGGCGCCGCCGGTAAATCGCCCGCGTGGGATTAAATCTGTCTGCAGGAAATTTTGCTGAAACGCCTCGCTACCGCTCAAGTAGGCATTGCGATTGACGCTATTCACGTTGTAAACCAAATGAAAAGTCTCGCTGATGCCAAGCAATGGCGTCATCACATTCGGCTGAGCCATATTGAAATCCGTGAAAATCTGATCCACCCGGCCGCGCCCAGCCAGCTGGTGCATGATATCGGTGGCAGTGTTATCGCTATTACCCATCAT
>JAYVAQ010000537.1:0-6161 GCA_043750875.1 Rhodanobacteraceae bacterium | reverse complement strand
TCGATCACGAAATCAGTCTCGGCCACTTCCTCAGGCTCACAAAATTCCAGCTTGCAATCGGCATTGACCGTGCCTGGCGCGTGCGCGCGCATGCGCACGCCTAAGCCCGCAATTTCTTGCTGCGCCAGTAGTTTTTGAAAATAGCTCAAGGCTGCTGCGTCCAGTTGGATCATGCGCTGGCTCCATGACCACTTTGCCCTGCAGCAATTTGCGCACGTAACTCACTGATCGTTGCGGCGTAATCTTTACTGGAAAAAATAGCGGAACCGGCGACAAAGGTGTCCGCGCCCGCCGCCGCAATCGCCTTGATATTATCGACCTTCACGCCGCCATCAATTTCTAAGCGAATCGCCTTGCCTGATTGATTAATGCGCTGGCGCACCGCCGTCAGTTTTGCCAATGCCGAGGCAATAAATTTCTGCCCGCCAAAACCTGGGTTAACGCTCATCAGCAACACCAAATCTAAGTCATCTAAAACAAAATCCAGCACCGAAAGCGGCGTTGCCGGGTTCAACACCAGCCCGGCTTGACAGCCAAGGTCTTTGATCAAGCCGATTGTGCGGTGCACGTGATTCGATGCTTCCGGGTGAAAGGAAATCAAGCTCGCACCGGCTTTGACAAAATCCGGGATCAGCCGATCAACCGGCTGCACCATCAAATGCACATCAATAGGCGCGCTAATGCCGTAATTGCGCAAGGCATCGCACACTAACGGGCCAATAGTTAAGTTCGGCACGTAGTGATTGTCCATAACATCAAAGTGCACCCAATCGGCTCCGGCTTTGAGAACGGCGTCAACATCCGCACCTAAGCGGGCAAAGTCAGCGGAAAGTATCGAGGGGGCAATAATTGGGGTCATGGAGTGCAGCCGTAAGCAGAATAAATATTGAACAACATCATAAGGTTTGGTGCAGTTTGCAACTATTTCAAGCTATTTTTAGCTCGGCGTCATTTTAGCTGCGCATTCAAGCGCTCGTAGGCCGAACGCACAGATTTTGCTTTTGCTTGCGCACCCTTGAGCGCATCACCACGGATACCCGCGCCTTCCAACTTATCCGGGTGATATTGGCTGATCAGCTTGCGATACGCGAGCTTGATCGCACTGGCATCAGCCCCGGGTGCCAAGCCCAGCACTGCATAACTTTCCTCGATGCTGGCATCGGTAGGTTCAGACGCATTCGGTGTGGGGGCAAAACGCTCCAGTTCCCGCACAAACTCGTCTTCACGAAAACCCAGCGCAACTGCGATAACTTTGAGTGCGGCACGCTCGCTATCCAGCATGCCACCATCGGCGTAGGCAATCGCGATCAGCGCGGCCAGCATTTGTTCCGCCTGCGCCGAACGTAGGCCAAATTGCTTGACGAATTTGGCCAACACTGGCGCCGGCTGAAAGCTGTCCAAGCGCCCAGCATTAAAATGCGCGACCGCATCGCTGCGCGCCCTGCCCTCCAAGCCAAACTGATCAAACAATTGCTCGGCCAGCGCCACTTCACGCTGCGACACCCGGCCATCCGCACGCGCAATGTGGCCGCTGAGCTGAAACAAAGTACGACTCATCACGTTTGAGCCAAAACTAAACTGCGCACGCAGTGCACCGGAATCAAACAAATGCCCAGCCGCCACACCCGCTGCCATGGCAGGCATACCAAAGCGCAAGCCAGCTAAGGCGCCTAATAATTTTCCGATAAATCGCATACGCCGATTCTAGCTGAGAATTTTGAACGCGGGCATTAAGCAAACTGATGCGTAGTGCAGGGTTTTTTATTTCCCAAATCCGAAATTTGTCGGCGTTTACCACTAAGCCGCTACTGAAATGTGCCGCTCGGCCTTTACGGGTATAAGCTCAAATGCATCTAGGCACCCGCGCAACACATGATCCAAGATTTTCCATACTTCGTTCGCCGACTTGAACCCTCAGATGCCGCTTCGCTCTTCCAGGTCGTCAGCGAGTCGCTAACGGAACTCAACGATCGCTTTCCTTGGTGCAAACTGGACTACGCACTCAATGATGCGGTGAGTTGGATTAGCTACACACAGACCGCATGGCTAACTCGGACCGAGTTTCCGCTCGGGATATTTTCGGCTGCTACCGGACAGGTGATTGGCGGAACTGGCATCAGCCAAATTAACAAACCCAGCCGCATCGGTAACATTGGCTATTGGGTCGGTACGCCTTACGTTGGCCGTGGCATCGCAAGATTTGCCGCACGGCAGGCGGCGCTGCTAGGTTTTGGCGAACTTGGCCTAACGCGATTGGAAATCGTAGCACTGACGCACAACACCGCCAGTCAACGGGTAGCCCAGGCGATTGGTGCGACGCGTGAATGTCTAGCGAGAAACCGCTTGTACTTCCAGGAAAAACCGCACGACGCGATAGTCTATTCGTTGCTGCCGAGCGACATTTAGCCGTTGACGGCATTGCGATTTAGCCTAAGCACAGCCTGACTTGCTCCGCCGCCATTCGCCGCAAAGCCACCTCCAACCAAGCAACTAAAGCGGTGCGCTGGCATTTGCTCAAGCCGCTAAAGTCAGGCCCAGCGCCGCGAAACTCGACCCGCACATCACGCACCTGCAGCACGAGTTCGGTTCCGGCAAATTGATAGCGGCGAAACAACCTAAATGCGGGCGCATCAGCTTCTTCTAGCAGCGTCAAAAAATTTGGCGCTTCCGGCAAGTAGTTGGCAAGATGTTGCTCGCGCCAATCGCCATCGCCATGGTGCAAAAGGTAACGCGCAGTTAGCGCGAATTCGCTGGCAATTAGCTCGGCTATGCTTGTGAATTGCAGATAGTCATCAAGATCGAACACGTATTCCATATATTCAAACCGTGCAAACGCCGCACGACGTTCGTCTTTGGCAAGCTGCGCGAATTCAACTATGAATTCGTCTGTGACGAACGGACGGTAGCGCCCGACCAGCAATGCCAGCGTCATTTGATCGATCAATACCACGCGCCGCAATACCGCTGCCACCGGAGCAATATAGTTCTGACGCAACAGCAATAGCCATTCAACATTGCACGCTGACGGCAAGATTTTTTGCAAAATTGCCACGGTTGCTGGTGATTCGGCAAACCCTAACCATGCCGCCAATTTTTCCGGTGCAAGCAGGATTTTATTGCGCAAACTAGCCAGCGACGGCATAGGCTGATCGCGAAAGCGCTCGGCGTGTACCAGTGCAAACGCCAGCGCCGGGTGGCTGTCGATGAGCTCAACAAAGGCCGGAATCTTGCTGCACATCACCGCCAGCCGCCACTGCCCATAAGTGAAGCGCGTGATGCGGCTCAAAACCGGCTGTGGAATCGTCTCAATAAAATCCTTGTATCGCTCGCTCGCTAAAATTGCCTCCGGGTCGTCGGACGTAAGCGCTATGCAAAAATACGTAAACTCATGGCTTTTCTCAGTTTCGTTGTACTGGCTTGCGTGCCATATTTTCGTGCTTTCAGTGCTAAACGGCTCGTGCGGAACTTCCCATTGCTTCAGCCAATCGAGCGACGAACCAAACCCATGGATCATCACCGTCGGGTCTGTACGTTCAAAACGCTTGCCACCCGCCAAACGCCGCCACGCGCGCAGTTTGGGCCAAGATTCCAACACAGTAACCTGACTGTCCTCAAAAAAATAAAGCCGACCGTCAACACAAAACTTAGCTTCATTAAAACGCTGCTGTTGCTGAATAAAATCTAGTTTCAAAGCCGTGCTCCTTAAACGCGGACGTACACGCTTAAAGCTCAATGCAGTAAGCGCAATCCCGTGGTTAAAGAACGGTTGAGAACTGGGCCAAAGCGGGTTTATTTAGCGAATCAAGCAACCGCACTAACCACCACATCAATCACGTAACCCGGCCCCGTTCGCCGCCAAATCGTGCCGCGTACCGGCGCATTAAAGTGCGCCGCAACGATTGCCATGACTTGCTCGTACTGCACTAAGCTAACCGCAAGCGTCGGGTGGCCGATGTTGCACAGCACCCGCTGCGCCGCGTCCGCTTTGAAAAACTCAGATAACTCCAACAGCAGCGACGCTAAGTCATCCCCTTCCAAACGCTGATGCCAAATTCGCTGCGGTTCATCACCCTTCCATAACCAGCCTAGGTCGGCGAAGTCATAGCCAATCAGTCCATCACAGCTCAGCGGCCCAAATATCGCCTCCAGCGCCAACGTGGCGTCTGTCGGCGTCGAAAATGCCTCCGCCACTTAATCTATGGCCCAACCGTCGGCAATCAAAGCGTCTACTGACGCAAATTCTGATTCCACCAAAGTCTCCCGATTTTGTACGCACAAACTAGCGGCCAACCAATCACCGATTTTCATTGCGCCAAAATCGCCGTTGATATTTTTCAAGTAAATAAAATCCGCTGGTGGCACAAAGTCCAAATTCATCACTGAGCGGGTTAATTCCAGTAGCGGTTCTGACCATGTGTGCGGGGTTTGCGTCGCTTTCATTTTTGACTCCTGTTTGAGCATTTACTTATCTGATCGCATAGCTTTCAGCGCGGCATCAATACCCGCCAAAGCGCTGCTGGCTATACCAATATCCCAAGCATTCGCCACTTCCGGCTCGCGCGGATTAACGCGGATGATGCGCGCGCCGCATTGCTCACTCTTGCATTGGCTGAAATAGCGCACGGAAGGAATCGCGGTACCCGCGCCAATCTCCCTTTAAACAGCTTCGTAGAAATTCCCTGCAACTAGCTCAATTGCGGCACCGAACGAATCTATACAAGCGGAAATTCTTTTTGCTTGCGCATCATTTTCGAGCGCGAAATCAATATAACCACCGTTCAATAAATCTATCGGCTGCCAATTTACCCAGCAAATCCAGGTCGCATTTTCTCTTCTGTCCAAAAAGAGGTTGCTCCAACTGTTTAAAGCTTCTTGGCTTGCAAGGCGTAATTTATCGCGGAAGGCTCTATGTATAATTTCAACGCCTTGAATTTTAATAGTGCCCTTAAGCGGGAAAACTATTCCAACTGAAATTGCCGATTTATTAATTTCAAAGCAAGAAAATGCGCCTCCGGGCCATGAATTTTTTCTGAAACCCCAATAGCCTTCACCAATTTTATTCTTATCAACAATATTGTTGTACTGTGACCAAATAAAATCCTTGGAAAGGTTATCAATAATACTGCAGCGCAATCGTTCCAGAATTCGCCGCTTCAATAAAATATGAAAATTAGGATTCAGGGCAAGTGTCAAAGCTACGGTCGAGTCTTTTTCTGACACGATTCCAGTCTCGGGTAAGACAAAATCCAGCAATGCTTGAATTTCTTCAGTTGACGCTTTCATCGGGCACCTCATTAATAAAATTAGACTCAATATATCGCTCTAACATCAATATTCCTTGCCAAACCTCTGGCGCGCGAGTTAAACCTCGACAAATTTTCAGCCAACCTACTACTGAAAATCTTTGTTCGTGCGTGACGAAGCTCATATTAATTATTGCCTTGCCGCCTGACGTTGATGAATCTCGTCCATAACCGTGCCAGAATAAAACAATAGGTTCAAAGGAGAAAGATTTTCTTTCCAATGCTTCGAAGTAATCCTTTAACTGGCTCGTTTGCTCAATTGCCCAAGGCTTATTTTCAATGCCAATCCAAATACTCTCAGTCACACTAAATTTGGCTTCAATTGTGATATCAATTCGGCGCGATTCTTCAATGCTGTATTCGACATCAACTTTCGCAGATTGAATTTCACGCATTGGTACCAACTTCGCCGATTTAATTTCCCGCAACAGCGCTCGCGACGGCAACGAGCAAGTAGCGCAAGACTCTTTTGGCAAAACGTAGTCCAGTAAAGCCTGCAAAAACACCGCACCTTGCCCATGGCTGCCTTCGGGGTTGAGAAAATCGGCGAACATGCGGGAAAGTTGCATTTCATTGGGCGCTAGCGCACTCAGCAAATCAAACTCAATGCCGGATTTGCGCACCCGCTCGCGATATGGCCCAACGTGGGACTGAAACGCGTGCCAGCGTGCAAACAGGTTTCGCGCGTTTCGGACGATTCCTTCTGATGTATCCGTCATACTTTTCCTCTGCTGTTAACAGTCAAATTTTCTCAGTCCGTTATTACATCTTCTGAATACAAGCACCACTCCATTGCGGATCGGTGCGCAGGAAGAATGCCTCAAAAACCGGGGTTTGTGTTTCTGATGGCACGACTGA
>JAYVAQ010000536.1:0-2856 GCA_043750875.1 Rhodanobacteraceae bacterium | reverse complement strand
CATTACTGGCAACTTAAAAGTAATCCGCAAGCGCTGCGCCGATTTGCGATTGTCGAAAGCAAACCAGCACAGATGCCAAGCTGGTTGTCTGCGTCATTGCTCAATCGCATTAAAATGATTCCACAAAGATTGCTAGGCGTTGGCCGCGCATTTACGCAATAAATTGATCTTGTAATAGGAGTTATGTTTTGCAGAGACAAAAGCAATGAGCGAGCAAATTATTCGCTTTTACGAGCTCTCCAGCGCTAAATTTCAAGCGGACCCGCTTTTGTTAGTGGCTAAACTGGCCGAAAAAGCCTATGAAACCCAAGCTTCATGCGTGATTTTAGTTGTGGATGAAGAGCAAGCATTAGCGATCGACGACAAGCTTTGGAGTTACATCGACGATGCTTTTTTGCCGCATCAAATCGCTGGGCAAGACGATGATGATGAATGCCCCGTTTTAATTGTGCCGCCAGCTTTCGCAGGCCCAATCCGAGACGTCACGATCAATCTGCGCAGCGTCAGTCCAACGCAATTTGGCGCTCGACTTTTAGAGGTAATTCCGCTGGATGAAGCCGAGAAGAATATCGCACGCGCGCGGTTTAAAGCGTTTGCCGCGGCGGGTATGAAACCTAGTCACGAAAAAGTTTGACCGTGCATGGCAAAGTCCAATTAGCAATCTGACCCTCAAATTGCCCGCTAAGCCCAGTCGGTTACCATAAGCCCAGGCACCCGTTCAAATTCCCGCCTATTTGCCGTGATCAGCATGGTTCCAGCGCGACGCGCTTGCGCCGCGATCAGAACGTCGTAAGGCCCGATTGGCGTGCCTTGGCGTTTTAGGTTCGCGCGTATTTCCGCCGCTTCATGGGCATCACCTTGTGTGAAATCCAACAGAATAATTTTTGCGCTACTGATGAAAACTGCGATCTTGTCCTCATTCTGAGCGCGCTTTTCGCTATACGCGGCACCGTACATCAGTTCGTGATACACGATCATCGACAAACCAACCGGCGTTTTAGCGGCCCGCACCGCATCAAAGCGCGCGCGAACTTGACTTTGCCCATGATTGAGCAACGCTATTGCCACGTTCGTATCTAGATGGATCACGCTAGGAACTGCACACGGTCCACAGGCATGTCTGGCTGTTCTCTGCCAGCGGGCATAAATGGACTATCGCCGGTCTGATCCAACAATTCCCACGGCATTTTATCGTCATCGAATAATGGCTCTAAGATGACTTTGTCCCCTACCCTGCTGACGCGCACTTCTTTTCCCTCAAATCGAAATTCTTTGGGTAAACGCACCGCTTGACTGCGTCCGTGAACAAATAGTTTGGCTGTTGCACTCATGACTCGCCTCCGCACTGATATCTATTAATTGATGTATATCACTCGTTTAACGCATCGGTCAACTCTGCCAAGCTAAAAGTTAGCGATCCTAAGATCGCTAATCCGTTTCCAAACTTAAGCCCCCTGCGCAATCAAAGTCGCATTACCGCCTACTGCCGCTGTGTTGACCGTCAATGTGCGCTCGGTGACGAAACGATGCAAATAGTGCGGGCCGCCGGCTTTCGGGCCCGTGCCACTTAGGCCTTCACCACCAAACGGTTGCACGCCAACCACGGCGCCCACCATATTGCGATTGACGTAGCAATTGCCGACGCGCACGCGCTTTTGGATGTGCTCGATGGTGGCGTCGATGCGGCTGTGTATGCCTAAGGTCAAGCCATAACCGCTGTCGTTAATGCTATCGATGACGCTGTCTAGATCTTTTGCCTGATAACGAATGATATGCAGCACCGGGCCAAACACTTCGCGCTGCAGCACTTTGAGCGAGGCAATTTCATAAGCACGTGGCGCAAAGAAGGTACCGGTGCTTAAGCTTTCCGGCAGCGGCATTTGTGCCACCAAGCTGGCTTCGCCGGCGGCGACGAGTTTGTCCATTCTTGCCGCGTGATCGAGCAAGATCTTGCGCGCGCCTTGGTCAATAACGGGGCCCAAATCGCTGGTCAGTTGTTCTGGTAAACCCATGCGCAACTCGCCCATAGCGCCTTTCAACAAATGCGCCACGCGATCAGCAATCACATCACTAACAAATAGCACGCGCGTTGCCGAACAGCGCTGCCCCGCCGAGCCAAACGCGCCGGTAATCGCATCTTTGACGATCTGCTCGGGTAGCGCTGAGGAATCGCAAATCAACGCATTTTGACCGCCGGTTTCCGCAATTAACGTGGCAATCGCGGCGTCGCGTGCGGCCAGAGTGCGGTTGATCGTGCGCGCGGTTTCGGTAGATCCGGTAAAGCAAACACCGGCCGTACGACGATCCGAACATAGTTTCGCGCCCACCGTGGCGCCCACGCCGGGTAAAAATTGCAGTACTTCGCGCGGAATCCCGGCGTCAAACATCAATTGGGTTGCGCGGAAGGCAACCAAACTCGTTTGCTCGGCAGGCTTTGCGATCACGGTATTGCCGGTGACGAGCGCGGCGGCAATTTGGCCCAAGTAGATCGCGAGTGGAAAATTCCAAGGGCTGACGCACACAAACACGCCGCGGCCGTGCAAAAACAGCTCGTTTGACTCACCCGTTGGGCCAGTCAAGGTGCTCGCAGTGGCGAATTCTTTGCGCGCAATCGCTGCGTAATAACGGCAAAAATCCGCGGCCTCGCGCACTTCGCCAATGCCATCGCCCAACGTTTTACCTGCTTCTAACGTAAGCAACGCGATCAATTCACCCCGATGCTGCTCTAACAAATCTGCCGCGCGTTCTAGCGCATCGGCGCGTAATTCCACCTTGACGCGGTCCCACGCGGGTTGCGCGCGATACGCCGCGTCTAACGCATGCTCAACTTGCGCGGATTCGGCAAACTGGACTTTG
>JAYVAQ010000535.1:0-3787 GCA_043750875.1 Rhodanobacteraceae bacterium | reverse complement strand
CCCGTAAAGCCACACTTCATAGTGACGTTGGTCTTGGCCGAGGCAACCGCACCCCCTGCATAAGAGTTGCAACGACTGCAGGTGCTCAATACTCTTTCTCGAACCCGATCCTCATCTTCCTGTGTGCTTTTCCTAACGCTCATGCACCACTTGAAGTGGTCGTCAAAGTTCTGCGACCATCTGCCGTCTGTGAAGCCGCACTTCATATTGACGTTCGCCTTAGCAGACACGATCGCACCTCCCGCGTAAGAACGGCAGCGATCTTCGTTGCTTCTCCCAAACGCCGATGTGCTTGTAATAAATGCTATGACAGCAATAATCAAAATTCGCATTTTTGTTGCCTCATTTCTTAGGGGAACCGAAATCGACTGTTTTTAACTCCCTCAGCCGATCATCAAAAAATACAGATATTCGTGTCGCCGCGAGGGCTAAGGATCATTCAGAAACACGAAAAACCCACTCGGCGCCCAATTCGTAAAGCCTATACCAAGACTCACACCCTGCTCAGTGATGCCCATACCAAGGCGAATATGGCCCGTTCTGCCTGATCTACCCCGGCTGCTAGGTGAACTCGAACCACCGCGTAGTGCCTCGTAAAGCTCGCATTGGTGTGACTCTATAATCCGCGAAAGCCTCGGTGTCTTGCACTTACCAGTGATACGGGAACAATTGAAACTTTTCGCTTCTATCTTGCCCACCAAGGGTATGGAATTCACACAACGGATTTTCGAAATGCCTCCAGTGACCACATTTCTCAGCACGTCAACCGGCTGGGCCACACTATTAATCGTCATCTTTCTCCCGCAAGGTTGCACTTATTGGTTGAATCGATTGATATGAAAAATTCATTTCGGAGTTCGCTCTGAATATATAAGTTGGGAAAATGTGGCAATAAATGCCAAGCAATGAGCACTTCAATTCGTGCGCTTGCCCAGCGTCTTCACACGCCTAGCCTCCTTTAACTCCGGCAGCGGTTCACATATCAGCGCAATCGCATCTACATACTTCCCCGACTTACCCTGCACGCCGGTTGCCCACTCGTCCTTCGGACACTGAAGCACGTCACGCTTGTAGTCGTGCACCGTCTTCACGATAGTTCCACGTACGGTAGGCGGAACTTCGTCGCACAGCTCCCCGCTCGAAATACAGGCTTGGTCACGCTCGCTGTGCTGACACTTGAGCCCGATGGAATTGACGTACTGGCGCGGCAAGCAGTTGCCTCGCGTATGTGTGACTGAAATGCCTGTAATCGCTTTTCCTTGCGCGCAATAAGCTTCTTGTGGTTGACCGCTTTTCCCGCCGGTCCAACCATTGCGTGAACGCGCGCTGCCGAGTTTGTTAGAGCCTGCATCGAACGGCACGCAGACGAGGCCGAGCCCATCGACCCACGCGCCGGCGACTGCACGAAAACCAGCAACAAAATGTCCGGGCGTGCAACTCAATTGATAGAGACCGCCGCCAGGACTGCCTACAGTTTCAGTAATGGTGGCCATTGCGGCAGTGCTCGCCGTTAACGACAGCGCGATTACCAATACACGGCACGCTGGTGCGAATGGAGCTGGCACTAGTCGACTCAAACAAACCATTGACGCTTGATCGGCGGGTAGCTGCAAAACTCGGTTTACACCTGTGCTCATATCGAATCTCCTGATGGGAGTTACGCCGCGCGCTAGGCAATAGACTCGATCTGTTCAACGCCTATTGCGTCAATGTGCGGTTTTCAATCAGACATACGTGAAATTCCGGAAAGACCGGCCAAACAGCTTCGGTCAACAGACATTTGTCGGACGCATGATCACCAAATGCCGCAGTTTGCGCGGTCCCAATATTGACACCTACGCTTTCGTAACTTGTGTCAGAATCGCTTCTTGCCTGCTTACGTTTCTTCCGGTCAACAAAATGACGATAAACGACTCAGATCTGCCCCTCACCCACCTGCTGCAGCTTGCCGCGAACGGTGAGCGGGATGCGCTTGACCGAGTGTTTGCGGCGTTGTATCCGGATCTAAGAAAAATTGCCCACGCCAGATTGCGCGTGCATCGCGACGATGCCATGCTCAACACCACTGCACTCGTCAACGAAAGTTTCTTACGATTTGTCGGTGCCTCGCAAATTGTGGTCACGGATCGCAAACACTTCTTTGCCTACGCCGCGACCACCATGCGCAACATCATCATCGACCTCGCACGCGAACGGCTCACTGACCGCAAGGGCAACGGTGCCATGCCGCTAGAGCTCAATACCGACCTCGCCAACCAGCTGGCGGCATCAAACGGTGAAGTGACGCTTATCCGCGTACACGATGCCCTTCTCGAACTTGAGGCGCTCGATAAAGTGTTGGCGCAGGTGGTGGAGATGCGCTACTTTGCGGGATACACCGAAAGTGAAGTAAGTGAACTAATGGGAATATCGGAACGAACTGTTCGTCGACAGTGGGATAAAGCGCGCGCTTTTTTGCTAGCATCACTTCAATAAGCGGCGAGATTGGCCGACTTAGTTGGTTAATCTCGTATGTGTAGGTGACGATATGAAAATTTCAGCCACCGCTTGGAACACGATTTCGAAACTCCTTGACGAGGCGCTTGACCTTGAGTCAACGGCGAGAGCTGTCTGGCTAGAACGCTTGCACGTTAATCAGCCACAGCTAGCTTCATCAGTCAAACAACTCCTCACCGCGCATGCGACTAACGAGACCGCCGATGTTCTCGCGTCATTACCTTCGATTGAAAATCTGACGGAATCATGCGCTGAGCGGAAGAGCCACCTAGGGCTCAGCGCGCAAGATCGTGTCGGGCCGTATTTGCTCAAACGTGAATTGGGTGCAGGCGGCATGGCCGACGTGTGGTTGGCCGAGCGTGCAGACGGCGCTTTTGCGCGCGATGTGGCGTTAAAACTTCCCCGAATCAACCGGTTGCGCCGCGACTTAGCCATTCGCTTTGCGCGCGAGCGTGACATCCTCGCGCGTCTCGAACATCCGCATATCGCGCGACTCTACGATGCGGGTGTGACTGATGATGGCCTGCCGTATTTGGCCATGGAGTTCGTCGATGGTCAGCACATCACCTCCTACGCCGATGAAAATCGACTGACCATTGAGCAACGTGTAAGGCTGATGTTGCAGGTGATGGAAGCGGTGCAATACGCGCATCAAGCATTCGTGGTTCATCGCGATTTAAAGCCCGGCAACATCTTGATCGACGCGAGCGGACAAGCGCATCTGCTGGATTTTGGTATTGCAAAATTAATCAGTGCTGACGAAGCGGGCACGGTCGGTTCGCTCGAGAGCGCATTGACTGAGGCCTCCGGCCGCACGCTAACACTTCGCTATGCGGCTCCGGAACAAATCGAAGGCCACGCCATCACTGCCGCGACTGACGTTTACGCAATCGGTTTGGTCATCTCAGAGCTTCTGACGGGGGTGCACCCACGCAATTTCGCCGTCAATAAAGTTCCAGCCCAAGCCGTGCTGGACGCTGCAATCACACGGCCGTCGCGCGGCGACATAAAACCCAAAGCCGCGGAAGCGCGCCAGGCCTCAATCGCCCAATTGCAATCGGCGTTAAAGGGCGACCTGGACACGATCATCATGAAGTCGCTCGCACGAAACCCCGCACAGCGCTATGCAACAATGAACGCATTTGCCGACGATTTAACAGCCTGGCTAGATCACCGCCCGATTCGCGTGCGCGCCCCATCACTGGCATATCAGACAAAGCTATTTTTATTGCGTAATCGTTGGCCGATGACAATGGCGGCGACAGTTGTGCTGGTTGCGTCATTTGCTGGG
>JAYVAQ010000534.1:0-2480 GCA_043750875.1 Rhodanobacteraceae bacterium | reverse complement strand
GCACACAAAGTTCGCGCGGCATTAAGCGTGGCGTCGTGGTTGATATCGAATCCACCGTGCAAGCGATTCAGCGCGCCATTAGCGAGGCGGAATTGATGTCGGGCTGCGAAATACGCTCGGTGTATGCCGGCATTGGCGGCAATCACATCCGCAGCTTGAATTCCTCCGGCGTGGTGGCGGTGAAAGAGCGTGAAATCCAACCCTCGGATGTGGATCGCGTGCTGGATGCAGCCAAGGCCCTGCCGATCCCGGCGGATCAAAAAATCATTCACGTGCTTGCGCAAGAATATTTGATTGACGACCAAGACGGCATTCGCATGCCGGTCGGCATGTCCGGCACCCGATTAGAGGCGAAGGTACATATTGTTACCGCCGCAAATAGCGCGGTGCAAAACATGACCAAGTGCGTGCAGCGCTGCGGTTTGCAGGTCGACAATTTAATTTTGCAGCCGCTGGCATCCAGCGTTTCGGTGCTTACTGAAGATGAAAAGGATCTGGGGGTGATGCTGGTGGATTTAGGCGCCGGCACCACCAATATTGCGATTTGGCGCGGCGGCGCATTGCACCATAGTTCGGTAATTCCGCTAGGCGGTGATCAGGTAACCGGGGACATTGCGCAAGCATTGCGCACTACCACCACAAGCGCAGAAGAGCTGAAAATAAAGTACGCATGCGCGCTGGCAAAATTGGCAGCACCGGAAGAAACCATTCAAGTGCCCGGCGTCGGCGAGCGCGAATCCAGAAGACTGTCGCGGCAGCTTTTGGCCAGCGTGGTGCAGCCGCGCTATGACGAAATTTTAGGTTTGGCACACTCCGAATTGCGGCGTTCGGGCTTGGAAGATTTGGTGCCAGCCGGAAAAGTTATCACCGGTGGCGGTGCCAAAATCGAGGGCGCGGTTGAGCATGCCGAGGAAGTTTTTGGCATGCCGGTACGCTTGGGCCTACCCACCGGCGTAACTGGACTATCGGATGTGATTGCCAACCCTGCGCATGCGGCTGGGATTGGATTTTTGCTGTTTGGTGCGGAGCTGTATTTGCGCGAAAACAGCCGTGTAAGCGAGCCCAAAACCAAAGCCGGTGCATTTTTTTCGCGTATCCGACAGTGGTTTGGTGGTGAGTTTTGAGTAGCACCAGATGTTCTGCAGTTGAAACTCCGCTTTACTGAATATTTTTAGAAAAATAATTTGCTTCGATGTTAGGAAACTGTCGAAAAGTTATGAAAAGTTTTGTAAGCTTCCTTAAATCTCGCTAACACGGATGTTGGCGTTAGAAAATTCACGCAGATTCGAACCAAAATGTATTTTTGTGTCGGAAATGCGCCTCATTTAGCTAGGTCCCACAACGCTAGGCCGAGAACTCGGCCAATGGAGAACAACATGCTGCAATTGATCGAAAACGATTTGCCAAGCGCCGTCATTAAAGTCATTGGCGTGGGCGGTGGTGGTGGAAACGCCGTGTCGGCAATGATGCAATCTACGCTGGAAGGCGTGGAATTCATCGTCGCCAATACCGACGCACAAGCGCTAAAGAAAACCGGCGTGCCGAACGTGCTGCAACTGGGTACGGGCGTAACGAAAGGTTTGGGCGCAGGCTCGAACCCTGAAGTTGGCCGTCAAGCAGCACTTGAAGACCGTGAACGCTTGACCGAAATGTTGAAGGGTGCCGATATGGTATTCATCACCGCAGGCATGGGCGGCGGCACAGGCACCGGCGCCGCACCCGTGGTTGCTCAAATCGCGAAAGATTTAGGCATTTTGACGGTTGCAGTGGTGACGCGTCCGTTTGTATTTGAAGGCACCAAGCGTCAAACGATGGCGCAAAAAGGCATTGAAGAACTGGCCCAAAACGTCGACTCGTTAATTACGATTCCGAACGAAAAGCTACTGGCAGTGATGGGACGCGACGTAAGCTTGATCAATGCGTTTAAAGAAGCTAACAAAGTTCTGTTAGGTGCCGTACAAGGTATTGCTGAGCTGATCACGCGCCCCGGTTTAGTCAACGTAGACTTTGCCGATGTGCGCACCGTGATGAGCGAAATGGGCTTGGCCATGATGGGTACCGGCCAGGCTAAAGGTGACGATCGTGCGGTTGCAGCAACCGAAATCGCGATTGGTAATCCGTTGTTGGAAGATGTCAATCTGAAGGGTGCGTGCGGTATTTTGGTCAATATCACCGCTGGCCATACCTTGAGCCTGCGCGAGTTTAATGACGTTGGCCGCATCATCGGCGAGTTCGCCTCGGAAGACGCTACGATCAAAATCGGCACCGCGCTCGATCCTGATTTGGCCGATGAAGTGCGTGTTACCGTCGTTGCCACCGGCTTGAATCGCTTACCAAATAGCCAAACGGGGCGCGAACAGCGCAACGTGCGCAATAATATGCGCGTGGTTTCAGGTTTTGAAGCGCCCGCCGCTACGCCTGCCACACAATCTGCCTTCGCGCCGGTATTGCCACATCGCCAAGCCGGCATGCAAACGCCT
>JAYVAQ010000533.1:0-2235 GCA_043750875.1 Rhodanobacteraceae bacterium | reverse complement strand
TTAGAAAACGCGCGGCTCTGCCTTTCGACAGGCTCAAGGCGAACGGTTCTTTTTACTGTTTCGCGCTTGACAAAAACCATAGAATCTCAGGGCGAACGGATCTTTTATTGATTCGGGCGCTGATAGAAATGGATAGAAAGTTCGGCTATTAAGCCAAAACTAAACGAATCTTTGCCGGATCAACTACTCACTTTATTGCAATAATGCCCGGCTCTATAACTTTGTGAACGCCAATGATCAATAACGATGTCCTGCGCAGCATTCGCTACATGCTTGATTTGAGCGATATCAAGCTGGTGCAGATCACCCAATTGGCGGAGCCAGAATTTCAAGTTGAAAAAGCCGATGTGCTTCGCTATCTAAAAAAAGACGACGATCCAGATTACTTGGCATGCCCGGATTTGATGATGGCGCTTTTTCTTGACGGCTTGATAATCCACTGTCGAGGCGTCAGCCCAAATGCGACAGTACGGCCGCCGGTGGCACGCATCAGCAATAATGTCGTGCTGAAAAAATTGCGGGTGGCGTTTGAGTTAAAAGACGACGACATGCACCAAGCCTTTACAGATGCCGGGTTCCCGCTTTCTAAGCCTGAGCTTTCCGCACTTTTTCGCCAACAAGAGCACCGCAATTACCGCCCGTGTGGTGATCAAATACTGCGCAATTTTCTGAAAGGGCTGACGCTGCGCGCACGCAAATAAAAGCAACAGCCATAAAAAAATACGAGTTCTGTTTTCTCGGAACGCGCAAGCAAAAAAACATACGCCACCGTATTGACGGATTCAGGTTACAGTAATAATCTCCCCGCGCCGCCCTGTAAACAATTGTAGTAATCAGGGTTGCATCACAATCTAGGCGGGCGTCGTTAGACGTTCTGCATATGTTTCTATTTCTTGGGAGGGAAAGCATGGAAATCAAAACCTGCGGCTTACGCTGCGGCTTGTTGTCGGCAGCTCTGATGGCTTTGAGTGCGGGCGCATCTGCCAGCACACTGAATCAAAACGTATCGTGGACGGTGGATCGAGCGGGAACGACCGCGAAATATCGCGTCGTGGCTTATGGCGACTCGATTTACGCCGGTTACAACGGCTCAGTTAGCAACGCCGCGCGTTACTCAGCCCCGACCATTCAAGCGGAGTATCTGTCGGCATTGTGGAATGCGGATGTAGAAAGCATTCGTCGCGCCAAGTCAGGTGCGGTGGCCTCAGACGTCTATCAAAACAAAATCGTGAATGAGCGTTCGTACATGCAAGCCGCTTCCACGCGCGTAGTGACCTTTGAGATGTGCGGCAACGACGGCCTGCAGGCGCGTTCGGCATTCAAAGAACAAACGGGCACCTGCAATTACAGCGGGCTCGATACTGCCGTGAACAACTGCAAGACCTACGTTTTGTCTGCGATGAATTATATCAATGCGAACGCCAGCCCAAATGTGCGGCTCAAAGTGATCGCCAATCTCTATTACCCAGGTTACAACGCGGACAATGTGCAGAGTTCTTGCCGCGACGCTGGCACGGGTGCAACGGTTAATTTGCGGGATAAATTTCTGCCCGCAATCACCAAAATGAACTACTGGATGTGCGAATACGCGCGTCAAAAAGGCTTTCAATGCGCTGATAGCTTTGCCGAATACATGGGCGCAGACACCGATACCAACGGTGATGGTCAGATCGATGCTGCAGCGCTGCGCTATCGCACTACTGACACCGAGTCAGTCTATATCACGCGTATTACCCAGACCTTGAGGTCTACTTTGCGCGACGCCAATACCAAGTTTGTTAGCGCCAGCTCTTCTTATGATTACATCCAATCGGATGATACCCACCCCACCTATACCGGCGGCACAGTTTCGGCGGGTTTGTGGGGCGGCAGCACCGGCACCGGCGCACCGCGTTATACAACTTTTAGCGGCGGCAAAAGCCCGATCTGGAACCAATTTGGCCACGATCGTATGGGTTGGTCGCTTTCTACGTATAACCCTGCAACGCCTGCGAGTTCTGCGCCTGCGATACAAGCTGCAGCGCCCGCCGAAGAGCCAGCGAACGCACGATCTAACGACGCCAATGATCTTGCGCGCTATGTACAAGCGGGTGATCCCGAACCGACGATGGGCGAATTGATCGGTGCGCTGCGCGCCTCGGGCGAGCGCGAAGGCTTAGCGGCATTCAACCCACCGGGCACGAGCCCATTGCTGCGCGGCTTGGTTGTGCCGGAAGACTTCAAATTGCCGGCCGG
>JAYVAQ010000532.1:0-3485 GCA_043750875.1 Rhodanobacteraceae bacterium | reverse complement strand
GGCACTGCTGGGTTTAGCAAAAATTTGGATCTATCTGCAGCGCTCACCACAGCTGCGGCGCGCAAAAATAAATCTGCCAGCGAGTTTAGGGCGTTAGGCATAGACGCAAGGGTGAGATGTTTTCAAAACCATTCTCAAACAGCGTCAAAGGCACCGGGACACTAAACGAGTTGTTGTTCGAGTTGGGATCGGTCGCGGGCGCTTGGATAATGATTCCGCCGCCAAAGCTAATCGTCCCGCGTGGCGTTTGCACTCCGCGAAAGTCAATTCGCAAATCAAGCTGGGTATTGGCCGCTAAAGTGAGCGCGCTGGTGAGGGAGGTGGTGCCAGTGCTGATCGCGCCGCAAATACCCGCCACACTCGTGCAGGTATAGCGCCAGTCTTGCAACACACTCGTAATGGGGCGCGGCACATTGAGTGTTGCGCTCGCCGTATCGGGCCCGTTGTTGCGCACGCTTACAATAAAACTACGCGCCTCACAGGCGTCTACACCGAGGCTCAATTCGCTCACCACAGCGGCCTCTGCGCCGATACTAAAGTCCGCGCTGGCTTGGCGAATCGTATGCGCTTCCTGATCCACCTCAAGCGCAAACGGCACATCAAAACCCAAACTTGCAAAGATCGCGCTTGGATTACTGACCAGGGTAGTGCTGTCAGTGCCGCTGCAAGAAGCACTGGCAAGATTGCCGCCTACATTTGCAATTGCTGAGCGGCAATAGGTGGCAAACGTGTCGGCGAATGGGTTCGAGTTTAGAACCAATGGACGCAAGCCCACCAGCATCGTGCCAAACGGCGCTACCGGGCCGGTTGAGCTAAATTCTGCGCCAACGGTAACGAGCTGACCGGACGTCGAAGAATCTGGCGAATCTTGCGTAATGCGCACACGCAACGGATAACGATTGAAGGTGCTGGACGTCCCGTCGGCGTCGGTGGCGGTGGCGAGTACGAAATCGTTTGGCGCAAAGCTTAGTCCAGGTGGAATTGGCAGCGTGAGTGACTTGATTGTCATTGCCTCCGCCGCAGAATACTCGTCGCGCCCTAGAATCGCTTTACCTTCGTCATCCTCAGCTTGAAAAAATTCAATGCTGAGCGGATAGCGGCTGAAGCCGGGCAAAGAATTGACGCGATAAGTCAGCGTGACATGCGTCGCAGTGCGGTTAACGCTTAAGATTTCCGGCGCATTTTGGAAACGTTGACGAATGTCGGCATTGCGAAACGCATCGACATCGAAAGGATCATCCAGCGTCTCAAGCAGCATGGCATCGTTGACGGCATTGCCTAGGCGTCGATCATCCACCACTATAGCGCGCCCTGGGTTGCCACCCATTAGGTTTCCACGCAGATCCGCGTTCGAGGTATTCAGTCGAATGTTACCTTCGCGCAATAAACTGCCCACTTCCGGCGTCAAATTAAAAAAACGATTCGCATCGGTCTGTGCCGCGCCGCCGACCACCGCCTGCTGCACCCGCAACAGCTGTAAGCCGCCGGGCCCGCTGAAACGATTGCCTCGAACCCATCGATTAGATTGTGCTTCCCCGAAAAATCCCTCAAGGCCCAGCTTGTTGAAAAAATCATTGTTGCTGATCAGCAAACGGCGCGCGGTCACGTTCACAATATTTTGAGCGAAGGTTGCATTTCTACCCAAGCCGACCCAGTTTCCAATCATCCGCACGCCCGGATTATTCAACCCGGTATCGGAGCTACCAATTAACCCGGTCGAGATGATGTTGCGCTGTTGCGCCAACCCGCCGCCCAACAGCACATTGTTGCCGGTACGCAAAAACACACTGTTGGCAACGTTCATAACGCCAAAGCGATCTGAACCAATAAAGCTGCCCTGAATTAAGCTTTCCCCAGGGCTACTCAGCGAAATTGAAGTTGTGCCATCGACAGCGATGCCATAAATTTCCGTGCGCCCAGTAAATGCCAAGGTGCCCGGCGACAGCCGCAGCTGCACGCCCATCGTGCCGTTCGGTGCGCCGCTCAAATTCGTGCTGGCGACGTAGCCGGTTTGGCTGCGCCCGTCCAGCACTAAATCACCCGTGCTTTGCAGCGCCGTCGTCACGTTAATCACGCCCGCCGCAGGCAAATTAAACTCGATTCGATCCGCGCCGAGTGAGGCATTGGCCGCCTGAATGGCTTCGCTAAAGCTACAGCCATTTACCGCACAACCGTCGTTTTGCGCAGCCGAGGTGTTTACTACATACGTCTGTGGCACCACCGTGTCGTTATCGATAATGGTCAAAGCAATGGTGGTGCGATCAAAGCGCGCGCCCTGTATGTCATAAATTTCAATCTGCGCGGTTTCATTGCCTTCAATGCGCTCGTCTGGCACCAACTCAACAAAAATACTGTCCTGAGTCACCGGAATGCTCAAGTCAGACTCCAGCAAATCTTCCCCCAAGACCGCGCTCTGTCCATTGACGCGCACGCGAAAGCTGCCAAAGGCACGCGTGCCAGAAATCGCCGTAACCGGAATCGTCAAGAGCGTCTGACTCTCATTGACGCTAATGCTGCTTGGCACCGTGAGCAGCGCCGGATTGCTCAACACACCGACGGTATTGACCACGAGGCCACCCACCGCGCCATAGTGCGCATCGCCTGGGTAGTCCAGAATCAGTTGCGTGCTGGTATTGACCGGCGTCAACCAACAGTTCGGCTCACTCAAATAGTTCACAATCCGACAGCTTGCTCCGCCCAACGAAAGTGTCATCGGTGCCGCTGGCGGCACGACGAAGTTCGCTGGCGCTTTTAAGCGTATCGGCACGCCCACAACCATCGAACTTTCAGGCATGAAGCCAACCGTCGGCAGCCCAGCGGGCATCACGGCCACACTGACTGCTTGCACCGTGCTGGCATCGTCCCAGCCGACATCACCCAAAAACTGCACCGTAAATTGCCGGGTTGCTGTCGTGATCAACGTAATCGAACACCCGCCAGTGCTTGCGGTTCCCGAACTAGCGCCGACTCGCACACTGCAGCGTTCATGTGGTATTTGGCTTTGCACCAAAATCGTGCCTGTTGGTGCCAAAGTGCCGCTTTGCGCCGTGACGGTTGCGCTAATGCCCAGCGTATTGCCAGCGGCGCTGGTACTTGGAATCGGGCTTACCGTAAGCGTCACTGGTGCCGCGTGGGTGATTGTGGTGGTAAGCAGTACTGCAACAGCAAGCGTTGTGCGGGGAAATAATTTCATGTGTTGATTTTTGTCCTGTGTCGTCGGCACCTTAAAACGCTGTGCGTGGCAACTCAACCCCCTAGTTCGGGGGTTTGGCTTAATTCGGGCACCACCCAATTCACTCAATCAACCTGTGATTCTAGCGCCAAGATTCCGGGCAATTCAATGCAGTGCTTGGTATACGTCGACAAAAACGATGGTTCGCACGCAGTGTCCGGCAAATGGGGTAGTCTAAAAATGACGAAGCCGCCCGAACTTGCGTCCGGGCGGCCCATCGCCCAAAGAGCACATCGGACCAGCCGAGCGGTCA
>JAYVAQ010000531.1:0-2576 GCA_043750875.1 Rhodanobacteraceae bacterium | reverse complement strand
TGTCCGAGCGGCTTACCTACTGCCACGCGCGCGCCTTTCGCTACTTTTAAGCTGCCCGGTTTGAGATGACCCAACAGCACATCGGCATCGTTGCAGCGCAGCAGTACATGGTTGCCCGCCATATGATCGCGATCAGTTTGCGGCACTTGCATGTCGGGTAAACCATCCAGTGCTTGCACCACCACGCCCGCGCACGGCGCGTACACAGCCACACCGTGAATGTTGTAGGCCTGCGGGGCTTGTGGCTGTAAACCGTTGGCGCGTAATCCCCAGTCGTCGAGCTTAACAATATCAATGCCGTACGATTGCCCTCTATAGGCGTGAAAGCGTTCCATGCTGGCATCCAGCGTCATCAAATGTGGGTTGATGTTGAGCATGCTGCCGCCACTAACAACAAAGTAGGTTCCGCCTTTTAACGGAAACACCAAATTAACCACCGCGCCGGCCTGCGGCACGCGGCCAGTAAGCGCGATTGCCGATTGGGCACGGTGAATTTATTCTAACGAGAACCGGAGACGGCAGCGGGAGTTTTGTTTGAATTCTTCGTCATGCGCAGGTAATCAAAGACGAGGCGCGTATTGCGGTTGAGGCTGCGCATTTTTTCGGCGATGCTGGTTTTAGTATTGCCATAAGCTTTAAGGGCGCCAATGGCGAAGCGCCGTAGGCGCGTGACGTTTTCTGGTCCATACCCGGTGCGGATGCGAGAACGGTCTTCATCGAAGTTCCAATCGAGCAAGTAGTGAAAGCTCTCGATAGCCCAGTGGCCGCGATTAGTGGCAAGCACACGCTTAGGATCGGCCTCTTCAGCCGGTCGACTGGTCACACCGACGATGGTTTCCAATGTGATTTTCCCACTCTTCTTGTAGGTTACCTCGCGTTCGATCATAAACACTTGCGCTACATGCGGAAAGTCGACATAGTCGTTGAGTGCTGCGCTACACCAAATGCGGCGCGTTTCAATCCGCCCATGATCCGGCGGCGTCACATCCACATGATCGGGTGGCCCGCGATGCGCAAACAGTAACGTGATGTCAGCTTTAAGCGTGGGCTGGTTACCCTTGACCGTGAAGTGGTAGTGCGCATGGCGGGACACTACATAGCTTGCCAGCTTGCGTTGTGTCAGCAGCGCGTCGGCAGTAATGTCCTTACCGGCGATGTCGATTTCATCGAGCACTTGCGCAAACATCCCAATTTCATTGGTTTGCTTAAGCGCTTCTTTGCCCGCTACGGCTACAGGCAGGGCGCCGACTTTTTTTGGGTGTAGCACTGGGCGCTGTCATGTCCCACCACGCCCATGACATGGGTTTGCCGACCTTCTTCATCGATCGCATTGCGCATCGTTTTGCCATCGATGGCCAAGCTTTGATCCTGCTGTCCATAATCTGCGTTCCACCGTGCCAAGGCACGGTCGAGCGCAACTGGGTCAACGCGGATGAGAATGTCGCGAATAGTGCTTTCGCTGGGAACAATACGCACCCGGTTGTCGATCCGGCAGCCAAAGCGCTCGCGCGCCTTGATGCCAAGGTCATTGGCCCAGCCTGCGATCGCTTTGTAACCCTCCATGCCGCACAGAATGGCACCTGCGGCGAGAGCGAGAACAACGTGCTGCGGATGGCGCCGCCCTTGGGTGCGACGGGTATCTGGAATATCTTTGAAGTAGTGCGGCAAAGTCGACATGTGTTCGGTGGCGAGCATAATCTTGGGTGACTCCTGACGGTAATGGTCTTGCAGGACGGGTCTTGATAATTGGCATCGTGCGTCGTGCTTGAGGGCGCGGACAAAGACTAGTTTTGGTGTGCCCTCGCGCAGGCTATAGCCTGCACGAGTACGCCGATGACCTAGGGTCTGACCCACGCAAATCCAGTTTCCGGCGCGGTAGACTGTGCCGCGATAACGGGCGGCATCGACGAAGGTTTCCAGCAACAACAGCGGTTGATTAAAGTGCGCCACCCAGTCAGCGCAGATACGGCGCTGACATAACGCTAGTACTCTGGTGCCTAGGTTGGGATGATGCCAATCAGGCAGAATCAAGAAGCGACTGTTGTTGGCAATCAATTTGAGTCGACCGTATTGGTGCCTGAAGTCCCAACCTATCCACTTGTCGCGCGCAGCACATTTGAGGGCTGATGCCGAAAAGCTCAACAGTGCAACCCATTCTTGTTCGTAGGTCGCGATATACCAGAGCGTGTGGCCGATCTTGGCCAAATCGCCCAGATAGTGGTGTTGCGCCATCAACGTGCGGTAACGCAGTGCGTCGCTTTCGCTCGCTACATGCACACATATTCGCTTCAAATCGATCTCCATTCACCCTTTATACGCGGGGCAATGCGATTTGTCCAGCTTTAATACTTAACTAGTTGATACAGCAACTAAATACCCGCAGGAAGAATTTACCGTGGTACCAAACCTCTCACCTAATCGTGGGTAATCGCTGGTTTACTTTGTTCGTTTCTGTGCTGCGTCGGGAGCAACACAGTGCTTTAGTTGTGCTCTACGCGAACGTTTTTTAGTCCTGCTGTGTTACAAAAAACATAAATCAAAGACAATTCTTTTTTCAATTCGAAAATGACGTTATT
>JAYVAQ010000530.1:0-6068 GCA_043750875.1 Rhodanobacteraceae bacterium | reverse complement strand
CAAAGATTCATCGGTGTTGTTTCTAGATTCGTGTTTGGCGCTACTGGATCGGCGTGGATCAAGCCGATTTAGCCGCGCGCGTGCGTGCGCAGTGCGATGGCCGTTTGCGCCGTCGGAATTCAAAAATTGGCTCCAGCTCAAATTCGCCAAAAACATTAGCGCCAAGGCCACAGCCACAAGCTTGATGCGCTTGAGATAGGGGGCTAAGGTGGTGGCGAAATGACTAATCATCTGTGCGAACAGCGTAGCTCTGAATTGAAGTTCCTGTGAAACGAACATCAATGCGTCCAAACCCCAATTACGCTGATGTATGATGCACGCATCATACAGAGGTTTTTATGCGCGTAACTGCTGAAATAGACGAACAAACTTATGAGCATGTCAGGCGACGCGCTGTTTCGCGTTCGATTTCGATGGGCAAGCTATTGGGTGAAATGATTGCTAATGGACTAAAAACGCCGCCGTTGGGTTTGGTGAAAAGCGGGCGATTTAATGTTATCGGAGCACCTGTGGGTACCAACGCAGTATCCGCTGCTGCTATTCAAGATCTAATCGATCAGGACGGAGTCTTATGAGTTCCCTGCTTTTACTTGATGTCAACGCGTTGCTAGCGCTTGGTTGGCGCGAACATCAAGCCCATGCCGCAGTTTTAGAGCGTTTGCATGAACGCCAACGTTGGGCGAGCTGCAACATTACCCAGCTTGGATTTATCCGAGTTTCAAGCAACCCAGGCGTGTTCCATCAGCCCACTGAACCTGCCGAGGCGGCTCGATTTTTGGCAACGTTGACCCAAGATCCACTGCATTTATTTATTGATCAAACACCCGCACCAACGGTACTGAATTGGCCTAGTAAAACTGGATATAAGCAAACAACCGACGTTTATTTAATCGAATTGGCCGAGATATCAAAGGCAACCCTCCTGACCCTTGATTTACGTTTGAACAGAGCGTTTCCGAACAATGCCATTGAGGCATTAGTCGTGACATAACTGTTGACGCTACTTTGGCTTAGCAACTTTAGGCACCAAACGCATCGTCACTTGCCCCGTACCGCCATCGCCTGCGATGGCACCGGAATCTAGCGAATACTCGAAACGCTCGCCGGTGGTGATATTGCCGTTCTCTTCGATTTTGACGCCGCCGGTCAGAATGACTTTACTGGCGCTCAAGTCGTAGTCAATTTTTCGGGCTTGTGCGCGCACTTCACCGCCGCCTTCGCGCGCTTGGCTAATGACGGCTGGGCTACCTTCTAACAACGCCGAACCGACTTGCCCGTCCTGATAAGAAATCGTGCCTTTGTCAGCTTGAATTTTTAGACTGCCCTGCGAAATTCGCACGTTTCCAGTCCAAACTTGCGAGCCGGATTTCATTGAGCCTTGCCAATGTTCGGCGGTCAGATCCATCGGTGCGGTGCGATCAGAGTCTAGTGCAAAAACACTTTGGCTCAGCAAAACGCCAAGCAGCGCGCTAACGAGTCGGGGGTTGGAAAACGGTGTGCACATCATGCTGAATCTCGATAACTTGGTGGACAAAATCCGCGCGCAAACCGCGCCCGGTTAATCTAGCGCTATTTTGCTGAATTTCGACCGCACCGTCAGTAAAGGCACGCTTTTCTTCACTCAGTAAAGTCAAATCTAGCGTCTTAATGATGGTGATACGCTCATCCACGCCCCGACTTTGCATTTGCACATTGCCATCCAGCAGCACGCGCTTGCCTTGATCGAACACCTGGGCGCGGTTTGAGGTCATGATTTGCCGTCCCGCGTCGTCGGCAAAACGCACCACTCTAGGTGAAGTCAACACCAACGATTTTTGCACGCGGGCATGCGCCATTTTCTTGGCACTGACCCGCACCCGCAGCTTGCCGGCGCTATCCAAGGCGGAGTAATCCACGCCGGTGAATGCGTAATCTACTGGCGGTAGCGTCACCACCCGTTCGCGTTTGGCCTGCTGCTCCAAACGTTCTAGCACTGTGTATAAACCAAACGCCAAAAGCGTCAATGCACTCAACGCAATCCAACTTCTAAGTGCAACGCCACGTCGCTGCGTCATGCGTCAAAGCCAAACACAGCCAGCACATCTTTCCAGCGATTTTGCGCTTTCAAAATAAGCTCGGCGACTTCCCGCACCGCGCCCATGCCACCGGCTTGGGCGGTGATGTAATCGCAGCGTTCGCGCAATTCCGGCGCGCCGTTTGGCACCGTAATTTTAAGCCCTGCGTTTTTCATCGCTGGCCAATCTTGCAGATCATCACCCATAAACGCGACTTGCTCAGCTTTGAGCTTCATAACCTCCATCAGCTTCAGCAAGCGGCTGCCTTTATCGCGCTCGCCCTGAAACACGCGCACGATGCCCAGCTCTTGCATGCGTTGATTCACCACCACGCTTTGGCGTGCGCTAATAATCGCGATTTCTACGCCTGCTTCTTTCAATGCTTTAAGCCCCAAACCGTCATGCACATGGAAGGTCTTGACCTCGCGCTGGTCGCTCATCAGCATAATTCTGCCGTCGGTGAGCACGCCATCCACGTCAAATGCCGCGAGTTTGATTTGTTCTAATTTTTCTTTCAGTTTTTGCACCATTACTAAACAACCCGCGCGCGCAGCAAATCATAGAAGTTTAACGCACCCACAAGCGCGCCCATTTGATCAACAACCAACAGCGCGCTGATTTTGTGCCGCTCCATTAAGCGTGCGGCTTCGATGGCCAGTTTGTCGGCACCAATCGTTTTACCGCCGCGCGTCATTATGTTTTCGACTTGGACACTGCGCAGATCGATGTCGGCATCGTCAACTGCACGGCGCAAATCACCGTCGGTAAACACGCCGATCAACTGATCGTTGGCATCAACGACGGCGGTTAATCCCAGATTCTTACGCGTCATCTCCATCAGCGCTTCGGTAACCGTGGCAGTTCCGAGCACTTTCGGCAATTCCGTGCCGGTATGCATAACATCGCTGATATGCACCAGAAGCCGGCGGCCTAGCGAGCCTGCCGGGTGGCTGGCAGCAAAATCGTCACTGGTAAAACCGCGCGCTTCTAAAAGTGCAATCGCTAGCGCATCACCCATAACCAACGCTGCCGTGGTGCTGGCCGTGGGTGCCAAGCCTAGCGGGCAGGCTTCGCGGCTGACGGAGACGTCCAAATGCGCATCAGCTAGTTTCGCTAACGATGAACTGGTATTGCCACTCATCGCGATCAAAGGCACACCTTTGCGCTTGACCACCGGCAAAATCATTAGCAACTCGTCGGTTTCGCCGGAATTACTCAACGCGATCACGACATCGTCGGGCGTGATCATCCCTAAATCACCGTGGCTGGCTTCCGCTGGATGCATGAAAAATGCCGGAGTGCCGGTGGAGGCAAAGGTGGCCGCAATTTTCCGAGCGATGTGGCCGCTTTTACCCATACCCGTCACCACGATCCGGCCAGTGCAGGCAACGATCAGCTCGCAGGCGGCGATAAACGCACCGTCAATGCGGTCAAGCATGGCGTAAATCGCGCGCGATTCAGTTTCAATCACATTTTTGGCGCTGCGTTTAAGTAGCTGCGGATCTAGCTTACCGGCACTAAAACGCTGCTTCGCTAAATTTTGAACTGAATTACTGACTGGGTTGGGGTGTAAGCGCGCAACTGTTGCATTCATCGCAGCGGTATCCATAAGGCCTTTATCAAATCGTTAGTACCATTCGGCACCCCAATCGTGTGTTAACTCCGCGTTATTGCCGCTGGATCGTTGGGTATTCAACACCATTGTGGGACAAGTCGCACAAAAGTTCCTAATAAATTTCGAGAATTTCGATAGTTAAACTATGCCCGGGTTATGCTTTTGCAAGTCCAATGGCGATGAATCAGTTAGGCTTCAGCGATGCAGAGCCGCGCGAACTTAAGGGGGTCCAGCAGATTCACTTTTGGCACCTTAGGTCAAATTGTCAACCTTTGCTGATCGAAAACATGCGCCATTTATTTGACCAGCATCGTTGACGTCTAGAAGCCTCCGCCGTAAACGCACAGCGCAGTTGCACGCCTGAAATAGAATTGGAAAAAAAAGAATATGCATTCACTGATCGACATCGGTGCAAATTTAAGCCATACCAGTTTTGCCAACGATCTAAGCGCCGTACTCGCGCGCGCGCACGCACAGGGCGTTCATCAAATTGTCGTTACTGGCGCAAGCAATGAAGGCAGCGTGGCGGCGATGCAGTTAGCACAAGCGCACCCTGGATTTCTTTTTGCCACCGCCGGTGTGCACCCGCATCACGCCAGCGAATATGACGGCTTCACAGAAGAACTTTTGGCGGATTTACTCAGCAACGTGGTCGTGAAAGCAGGTGGCGAATGTGGTTTGGACTACAACCGTAATTTTTCCCCAGTAGATGCGCAACAGTTCGCTTTTGAGCGCCAGCTGGTGCTTGCGATCCAAGCGAAAAAACCGGTGTTTTTGCATCAACGCGATGCGCATCAAGATTTTTTGGCGATTCTCAAAGCGCATCGCGCGCAGCTTTGCAACGCAGTTGTGCATTGTTTTACCGACACACGAGAAGCGTTGAACGATTATCTGGCGCTGGATTGCTATATTGGGATCACTGGTTGGATCTGTGATGAGCGGCGCGGCGCGCATTTAGTCGAAGCGGTGCGTGATATTCCAGATAATCGCCTAATGCTAGAAACCGATGCGCCCTATTTATTGCCACGCTCCATCAAACCCACACCGAAAGACCGTCGTAATGCGCCGGAATTTCTACCCGTGGTGCTGGCCGCAGTGGCGCAAGCACGCGGCCAAGACCCAGCCCATGTCGCACGTATCAGCAGCGAAAATGCGCGCCGATTTTTCGCGCTGCCCGCTTTGGAGCACGTAGATGTCTGACGATCAAGGCGCTGGCGACTTTTCCCGTGCGATAGAAGCGGCCAGATTAGGCACCTTCAGCCGCGCGCGTAAATTGTTTGAACGCGCCGCGCTGGCCGGCAATCGTCAAGCCGAGGTCGAGCTAGGGATGATCGCACTGCAGGGTTTGGCTGGGGACGTCGACGCGCTTGTTGCAACCGAACACTTTGACCGCGCAGCACGCCTCGACAGCAGCGAGGCGCACTATTGGTTGGCGCTACTTGCCCTATCTGATCCAGAGCCGCGTTTGCCCGGAGCGTTCTTTCAACATCTGGCGCAAGCGGTGCATGGCGGCAACGCGCGCGCGCTCTGTGCGCTGGGCATCAATACCGGCAGTGCGGCGGCACTTTCCAAGGCCGCCGCAGCTGGGGATTGCTTGAGTGCTGAGTTGTTGAAATCCCTGAAAGGTACGGTCAGCTTCGCACCCGATAATTTAATCGGCGAGTTAGAACAAAAGCTGGCGCAAACACCAGTACTACCCGAGCCAAGCTTAGGCAAGCCCGCGCGCACCGTGGATGGTGTGTTGAGCGCCCTGCAAACCAGTTATTTGACACTCGCCGCGCGCCCGAATTTACAGCCAGCACTAGTGCGCGATCCAAACGGCGGAAGGCCAGTACAAATGCCGTTTCGCACCAACCGCGCCACCGTCATTCCATCGAATCACGGGAATTTAGCGGTGCGCCTGATCGAACGCGCGCTGATCCAACCCACCGGCATGGGGCTGCTGCACGCCGAAGATTTGGGGCTTTTACATTATGGCGTGGGGCAAGAATACAAACCGCATCGGGACTACTTACACGATATCAATCTGATCGGGCCGAACACGCCTGGCCAACGCGTTCGCACTATTTTTTGCTACCTCAACGAGGTTGAACTGGGCGGTGAGACCGAATTCCTGCATTGGAACCAGCGCGTCAGCCCAAAACTTGGCCGCATTGTCGTTTTTGATAATTTTAAAGACGGCAAAGTTGATCCCGACAGCGTTCACGCGGGCTTGCCGGTGTTAGCTGGGGAAAAATGGCTTGCGACGTTTTGGCTGCGTGAGCGGCCGGTGCGCAAGTGGTGATTGCGATTCAAGGAGGCCGCGCCCGCATGCCAAACCCCAATAAGCCCAACACCAACAGCGCCCAGCCCCAATTCGATCCTGCAGGCACTTGCACTGCCTCGGCGCTTAGCGCACT
>JAYVAQ010000529.1:0-2140 GCA_043750875.1 Rhodanobacteraceae bacterium | reverse complement strand
ATTGTGGTGGTGCCGCCAAACGAAGTGCCCAAAACCGCGACGCGCGAAAGTTTTTTTGCCAGCGCGTTGGAAATGGAAAAAGTCCGCCAGCCTGCGCTCGCCGAAACGGCATACGGCGCGGCGTTGCAACGTTGGCCGGACGATTTGGCGGCGCTGGTCGGTCTTGGAAATTCGCGCTATGCGCTTGGAAATTTAACGGGGTCGGAGCAGGCATTTCGCCAAGTGAGCGAACAGCATCCGCAATCGATCATCGGTTGGAATAATTTAGCGGAAATATTGGCGGAACTAAATCGCTTGCCAGAGGCCCTTGTGGCGGCGGAACGTGCTGCTAGCTTGGAAGGTCCGAATCAAGCCGTCGCACAAGAAACCCTTGCCTCGATCAGAAAAAAAATCGCTGCGGCGGCCAAATAGTGCCGATTACAGCCGTTGATAAAGGCGAAAGAGTTCGACCTTGTCACCCGGTCGTGACCCTTCCCATAGCAACCGCCATTGCGTTTGATCTTCCAAGGTCGGTGCGTGTTGAACGCTTTGCGTAAGCAGATAACCACAATTGTGAGTGGCAAGTCGTTCCAAACGTTGGGTGCGCAAACCTGTGAAATAGTCCAACAGGGCGCGCTGCGATTCACCCAAGCCACGGCTTGCAACGCAATCGATTGAAGCGGGTAGCGCGCGCTTTAGTGATCCGACCATGGAACGATAACTTTTTCCTTCATCGATAAAAGGCAGCCATAAGGTCATCACCAGCATCCAGAACATGGTGATCCCGGCCGTCCAATTGACGATCGCCCGGCGATTCGATCGCTGCGCGCGAGTAATGGAAATCAACCAAAGCACGCTTAGCACCAGCGCGAGTAAAAACGGTAGAACTTGAAACGTTAGCTGGTAACCAGGCAAATAGGTCTGAATGTAAGCGGCGATGGCTTGCGGAAAACCGAATAGCAGCGCGAACCAGCCCAGCCATAATACCGCGGCAAGCAAACCAAATGTCATCATACCGAACCAATCTAGCGCACTGGCCGATCCGCGCTTTATTTGGTCGATACGGCTGGCGCAGATCAAGCTTAACGGTAACAAAAGTGGTAGGGCGTTGACTTCGCGGCCATCGCCACTGATGCAAATCAAGACGAACGCCCCGAACAATGCGCCGACCAATAGCTGGATTTTTGCATCGGCAAGTAACTGCCACCGACCATACCAAAACGCGACGATCACCAGGGGTAGCGCGGGCCAGGCATGCCACGGTAAAAGCCAAATGTAATAGCTAATTCGGCCCAACGTAGTCGCAGAAAACACATCGGCAAAATCGGCCAGATCGTGCAGCCATAGCCATTCCATCGCGATTTGCGGCGACTGTTGATACAAACTTACGGGCCACCACAAAATCCATGGTAGCGCCATCAACATGGCCATCGCCAACGCGGCGAAGTAGGTTCGGGTGCGCCATTGATGGAACATCAGCGGGCCCAACGCCATCGCAAGCGCCAGCGCACCCGCTACGGTACCTTTGGCGAGAAACGAGATGCCGATGCCGCTACCGATGAGTAATCCGGCAACAATCGACTGCGTTGGTATCCAAGTAAGCCCGTAAATTACTAACGCCGTAGCCGCGACCACGGCGGTTTCCGCCGACAACATGTGTGCGGTGATTAGCAATCCAAATGAGCCGATGAAAATCAACGCGGTGACACGACCAAATCGTAGTCCAAAAAGCCTTGCGCCACTCAGCGTTGCGAGCAAAATGGCGAGCCCCATATAGAATCCGCTTGCTAGCCGGGCGCCCTCGTGCAGCGCTAACAACGGCGAAAAAATTCGCGCGAAAAAAGCCGCTGTCCAGTAGTAAAGCGGAGGCTTAACGAGGTAAGGCTCACCGGCCAGCGAGGGTACCAGCCAATCGCCACCTTGCAGCATGCCGTAAACCACGCCGCGGTTTTGCGCCTCCTGCGGTTTCCACGGATCGTGTCCGATCAACCCCGGGAGCAACCAACACAAAACGACCAGCAAGAACAGCGCTGATTTGGCGGGCGTTGCCGTCCCGTCAAATTCCAGCGAGTAAGGAATGGTTTTGGGCTTGCTAGCCGCCAAGTCGGTCAAGTGAAAGTCCGGCAGAGACGCCAGCCGATGTAGTTTGAATGACCTTGAT
>JAYVAQ010000528.1:0-13205 GCA_043750875.1 Rhodanobacteraceae bacterium | reverse complement strand
TTCGGAGCTTTATTGGCGGATGCAGTATCGCGAGTCTTGTTGATTGATGCTCGTCAGGCGCAAGCCCCTTTCATCGTTCCGGCCCTGCTGGCCAATGGTGATGATTTGATTGCGCAATTATCACTGCAAATAGATGCAGCGCTTCCACATACGATTAGCGTTGCCGACATAGCGACAAAACTTTGCATCTCGGAGCGAACACTGGCGCGCCGGGTAAAAGCCGCTACCGGGCAGAGCACAACGACGTTAATTCAGTTCGTTCGCTTGAAGCGCGCAAGGATGCTACTCGAAACAAGTCGAATGTCGGTCGATCAAGTATCGGAAAATGTGGGGTATAGCGACGCTACTGCATTACGACGGTTGATGCGCAAAGTTTTTGGTGCAACGCCGCGACAGTTCCGCTCAACTATTGGCAACTAATAAAGCCATATAAGAAATTTCATTCGGGTCTTAGAAATTTCCGCTTTTTCAGAAAGGAAGGAGGGCGAAAATCCTGCCGGTGTGGTTGTAGTGCGTATTCCAGTTCACTTGAACAATGGTGCGGGTTTGTAATCCCCCCAAAACGCACCGAATTTAGAACAATTTCAGTGGCAATGCAGTTTTCATTTTGTCCGAATGTTCTTACTTTTAAAAGGGAATAATTTTTGCAATTAGTTTGGACTAAATTTTGGCCTGGCGAAACACCAAGCCAAACTTGTAGTTGACCGACAGCATTACTCAGTCACCGCCGCATCCTCATAACCATCTGCCAACAGACCCATCGGATCGATATCCGCCGCACTATTGTTCGTTGCGTCAGGATCGGTCGTTGGAGTTTTTGCGGTGATGCTGGCGGTTTGCGTAATCACCCGTTCCGGTGCCAACGGTGCTGTGACGTTGAGACGATAAATCACTACGCCACCGGGCGCCAAGCTAAGCTCTTGATCAATATTGCCCGTACCAGCGGCGGCGCAATTGGCCAGTGCTGCGCTAATGCAGGTATAACTTGCACCGACAAAATCCGCACTCACCGGCACTTGCAACCTACCGACTGCAGCTTGGGTGCCCAAGTTGTCCACCACAATCAGATAGCTCAAGGCTTGGCCTGCGCCAATATTGCTGACGCCATTGCCGATGCGCACCCGCAAATCGGTGCTGCTCGGCGTCGACACAATCACAACGACCGAGCCGCCAATGCTCGCGGCGTGGTTGCTTCCCGTAGGCGTGTAGTTTGCCGTAATCGCTTGATAACCGACGCTGGCGAAGTTCAACGAGCAGCTGCCTGCGCCTGCGGTCAATGGCGCGGTGCAGTTCAATGCGCCGGAGCTCAATGTGACGCTGCCCGCCGGTACGCCACCGCCCGGCGCTTCGGGGGCAACAAGGACGCCAATGCTGACATTGCCCACCGGTGCTGGGTTCGCCGCTGGCGTGAGCGTGATGCGTGTGCCAGCCGAGTTGACTATGTGCGCTAAATCCGCGCTGACGGAGGCGACGTTATTCACATCCCCGGCATAGCGCGCAGTAATCACTGAGGTGCCAACCGGCAAGGTGCTCAAGGTCAAATTCGCCAGCTTCAAGTTCGCCCCGCCACTCGGGCTGGCGACTAACGGTGCAGTGCCCAAGCTGGTTGTGCCAGCAAAGAACTCCACCGTACCGCTCGGGTTCACGCCCGACAAGGCGACGCTGAAGGTCACCGCTTCGCCAAAGCGGCTGGGCGCGACATTACTGGTGATCAGTTTGAAGGTGCTGGCTTGGCCAATGTTGAGCGCAACACTGACATCATTATTTTCACCGCAGTTGTCGGTGGCGCGAATGAGTAGTGTGTGATTACCCGCTGGTGTGGCGTTGCTCAAACTAATCACGCCACTGGCACTTACACTGATCCCGCCGGTGTAGGTGCCACTGCTTTGCACCGCAATACTCGTCACCGTGCCGTTATCGCTTAGCGCCGTCGTCGGTGTGATGGTCAACGAATTTCCGACGCTCACATTCGCGGTGCCGTACGTCAATGCGGGCGGTGTATTGGCGCTAACGTTGATTTGCACAGTATCGGTGTCGGTCAAACCGCCCGAGTCGGTGACGCGCAAGCTCAAGCTGCCGGCACTGGCTGAGCACGATGCCGCCAGTGACGCAGTGGCCGTGCCATTACTGTTGGCAAGCCCCGTAGTGGTCACACCCGTGGTGGTGTTCGCAATAATCGCAACCGCCAAACTATTCGCCGGATCGGTCAAATCGCTGACGGTTCCCAAAGTCGCTATAGCTGCTGGGCTACCTTGTTGACGCGTAATCGGCCCGGCTGGCGTAAAGGTGGGCTCGCCATCGTCGTTGGTGATCGTGCCGGTACCGGAAGCACCGCTAAACGTGGCATTGACCGGCGCGCTCAGATTGACCGTAAAGGTTTCGTTTGGCTCAATCGTGAGATCGCCATTGATGGTCGCCGTCAATGTGGTGGTGCCGGTCGCACCACCCGCGGCAATTGTGGTGGCACCGACGAGTGCAGCCAAATAGTCTGCCGGCGCACTCGCCGTGCCATCCGCCGCTGCCGCCGTGAAGCTGGCGGGCAAGGCAGTCAAGCCGGTACGCGTGACCGTGAACACTAAATTTTGCGTACCGCTATTGCCTTCGACGATGCTGACATCGTTGATCGCCAAGCTCGGCGCGGTTTCGTCGTTGGTGATCGTGCCGACGCCCTGGGCATCGCTGATCAGGGCATTGGTGGGCGAACTCAAATTATTAAAGAAGCTTTCATTATTTTCAAAGACCGCATCGCCGTTGATGGTGACGCTGACCGTTGTACTAGCCGTCGTACCGCCCGATGGAATGGTGCCGGTGCCGCTGGCCGCAATGTAGTCGGAATCCACCGTCGTAGCCGAATTATCTGCCGTGGCGAAATCAAAACCAACCGCAAACGGCGTGCTGCCAGTGCGCGTCACCGTGAAGTTCAACACTTGCGTGCCCGCGTTGCCTTCAGTGATCGAGACGTCATTGATCGCCAAAGTGGGCAAGTCATTGTCGGTGATATTGGCGACGACATTCGCCATGGTGAAGTTGTTGTAAACCGCATCGCCACTGGTCACGTTATGGCTAATCGTGCCGGTGTGTGGGCCTTCCACTGCCACGTCATCAACCGCGGTTACCGTCACCGTTTGCGCAATATTCCAGCTGGCATTGGTGAATACCACCGGGCTGGTGGCAACTGTTACTTGGGTGCCTGGATTCAGTGCGATCGAAACATTGCTGGTTGGTTGGCTGGTTAGCACCAAGCTGTAAGTGTCAGTCGTGCCGCCTTCGGTGACATCGGTTGAGCCGCCGAATTGCGTCAGCACAATACCCGAAGTGTCGTCATTGGTGATCGTGCCGGTGGCTTGATTGTCGAAAATCGTGGCATTTGATGGTGCTGTTAAGTTAATAACGAACGTTTCGTCAAGTTCCACCACCGAATCGCCATTGATCGTTGCCGTTAAGGTCGTCGTGCCAGTGGCACCGCCTGCGGCAATCGAAGTCGAACCAACGAGAGCAGCCAGATAATCTGAAGGCGCGCTTGCGGTGCCGTTCGCCGTGGCCGCGGTGAAGCTTGCGGGCAATGCGGTCAAACCCAAACGTGTGACCGTGAACACCATATTTTGCGTGCCGGAATTGCCTTCGGTGATGCTGACATCGTTGATCGCCAGAGTCGGTGCGGTGTCGTCGTTAGTGATGGTGCCTAGGCCTTGCGCATCCGTGATCACTGCATTAGTCGGCGCTGTGAGATTGACGTAGAAGCTTTCATTATTCTCAAAAATGGCATCGCCATTGATCGTCACGCTCACCGTGGTGGTGCCGGTAGCACCGCCTGCTGGAATCGTGCCGGTGCCGGTCGCGGCAACGTAATCGCTATCTGCGGTAGTCGCAGTGTTATTGGCGGTAGCAAAACTAAAGCCCGACGCCGAAGCCGTCGTGCCAGTGCGGGTCACGGTAAACGTCAACACCTGCGTGCCGGAGTTGCCTTCGGTGATCGAAACATCATTAATCGCCAAGGTTGGAGGATCATTGTCGGTGATATTCGCCACCACATTCCCCACGGTGACGCCGCTGTAGGTCGGATCGGGACTGACTACGATATGACTAATCGTGCCGGTGTGCGGGCCTTCAACCGCGGCATCATCCACTGCGGTCACAGTGACCGTTTGTTCAATATTCCAATTCGCATCGGTGAACACGACCGGGTTCGTCCCAACTGTGACCTGCGTGCCGGGATTGAGGCCAATGCTGACATTTGAATTTGGCTGACTGGTCAGAAAGAGCGTGTAGCTATCGGTGGCGCCGCCTTCAGTGACATCCGTGCTGCCGGCCGTTTGCGTCAAAACAACGCCTGCGGTGTCGTCATTGGTGATGGTGCCGGTGGCTTGATTGTCGGAAATCGTGGCATTTGACGGTACTGTTAAGTTAATAACGAACGTTTCGTCAAGTTCCACAAAAGCATCGCCATTGATCGTTGCAGCCAATGTCGTGGTGCCCGTTGCGCCACCCGCTGCAATCGAAGTCGAACCGACCAGGGCTGCCAAGTAATCAGTTGTCGCGGTAGCGCTGCCCGGTGCGGTGGCCGCAGTGAAGCTTGCAGGCAAGGCGGTTAAGCCGGTACGCGTCACCGTGAAGATCAGGTTTTGCGTGCCGCTGTTGCCTTCGGTGATCGAAACATCGTTAATCGCCAAGCTCGGTGCCGTGTCGTCATTGGTGATTGCGCCTATACCTTGGTTGTCGGTGATCACGGCATTGGTTGGCGCGCTCAGATTGACGAAGAAGCTTTCGTTGTTCTCAAAGATTGCGTCGCCGTTGATGGTGACATTGACCGTCGTCGAGCTGGTCGCACCGCCTGCGGGAATGGTGCCGGTGCCGACGGCACCAATATAATCGCTGCCTGCAGCGGCGCTATTGTCCGCCGTGGTGAAGTTGAAGCCAGTCGCTGTGGAAGTGGTGCCGGTGCGTGTCACCGTGAAACTCAATACCTGCGTGCCGGAGTTGCCTTCGGTGATCGAAACATCGTTGAGGGCCAGGGTGGGCAAATCGTCATTGAGAATGGTGCCGGTCGCACTGGCAGGCGCGCCAACCGTGTAACCGGTGCCCGTAGCGACCGTCAAAATCACGGTTTCATCGGCTTCCACCGTGCCGTCGACGGTGGGGTCGATGGTGATTGTGGCAGTAGCAGCGTTGGCAGGAATATTCAGCGTTGTCACGCCGCCGGTGTAGTCGCCCGCTGCCGCCGTGCCGGTAGTGGTGATGTTGACGGTGGTTGCGATTGCCACAATGCTGTCTAAAGTAACGGTGTAGACCAAATTACTGGTGCCGTCTTCTGTAACACTGGCTGGGGCGACTGCGATCGACGCAGTCGGAGTCACAACTGCCGGCGCATATTTTAGAATCACACCATCAGGCTGCGTCGCCGCTGGGTTCTGCGATTGCCCCGCGACAAACACGGTATCGGTTGCTCCAGCAATCAGCGCGCCACCGCGTCGACTGCTAATCTGGTCGTTTCGAGTGCCAGAGCTGTTGTAGTTGATCTCCCAGAGCGTCGCACCGCTGGCTGGATTGAAGCGCCCGATGTAGGTATCGTTTTGCGCTGTTGCCGAAACAGTGTTGTTCATTAACGAGGCGGCATAGACCTCGGAGCCATTCAGGGCAATGCTGCGAAAGAGCTCGCTACCGGTGCCGGAGGTGCCCGCTTTGGTGATCGACCAAACAACCGCACCCGTTGCTGAGTTGAGCTTGGCCAGAAGAGCGTCCGTATTGCCGGCAGAGCTTTCGTAAACGGCACCGCCGACGTAAACATTGTCGCTGGCATCAAGGGTGATAAAGCTGGGGAAGTCAGGGCCCACCAGAGCCCCAGACATTGATCGGCGCCATTGCTCAACACCCGTCGCCGCCGCCAGCTTGACCACAAGAATATCGTCATCACTGACAAACATGCCGGGTACCACCCGTGATTCCACCGCTGCATACACATTGCCAGCGCTATCGACATCGACTGTCAAGCCACCATCAAAATCGTTCGCGGCACCATTGATGGATTGACTCCAAACGACAGTACCACCCGCGTTGAATTTGACCACGTAACCGTTTTCAGTCGCCAGTGAGGCTGCGTTGACATGTCCTACAGTAATGGCATTGCCAGCGCCGTCGGCAACGACTTGAAAGAAATCTTGCCACTCGGTGGTGGGCTCAAAAGCCCACATTTGTGTGCCGGTGCTGGCATTGTATTTTGCCACGCGCGTCGAGGGTGCGCCTGTGGTGAGCGTATATTGGCCCGCGACGACCACATTGCCGTCGCTGGTCAAACAAATTGATCGCGGCGCGTCGTTGGCGGTGCCAGGGCCATTGAACGACGTAGACCATTGCACCACGCCATCGGAACCACGCACCTTGTAGATGTACCAGTTCAAACCCTGCCCGGTGACGCTGACGCCCGAAGCGAGATAGGCGTCGCCCGTTGCCGGATCGATGACCATATCGTTGGTGTCATTGCTAATGGTGCCCGGTGCTTGATCCCTAGTCCACAGCACAGCGCCTGTTGCGCCGTTGTGCCGGGTCACCCGAATGGCTGTAGGGCCCGTGTTGACTTGAGAGGCGGCGATGATGTCGCCATTGTTCATGCGCCGAATCACGCGCGTGCCGTCGGATATCGTGGTACCGGAATCGATTGTCGCGGTCCATTCCAGGCTGGGTGCCTGTGCTAAAGCGCCAAACGTGGCGGCCATGAACAGCACGCTACCGAGTTTTAGAAAAACAGATCTCATACAACGTCCCCCTGTGGAGTACAAATCAAGTTGTGGTCGACTACCAAAAATAACTGGACAAAAATCGAAGCCACAGTAAAAAGTCTAATGCCATGAAGCGAAAATCGACGCTTTCGCCGAAACTGTGACGTAGCTTACAGTTTTGGCGCAACTTAGATTCATAGCGTCGGCGCGCGGAAAGCTCAATGTGCCGCTGCCACGAAAAGTGCGCGTCAATAACTACAAAATTAGGACTTGATTTGCTCATCGCACATGTCAAAACGCGCTGTAACTGAGTTTTTTAAATTATTTGGCGCGACGATTAGACTGTCATTTTTTGCGCACTATATTTTTTCCTACTCGCTTGGGGACTCGGCCACTTGCTGTTCAGCGTGTTAACCCGCGCCACGCGCACTAACAAGCTCCAGTTGCAGCTCTGGAATTTCCGGGTGGCGGCTATCAATTTGTTTGAGCAGACTCAAGCGGCGCTCAGCGGCGTCGAGCGCGCCGGCACCGATTTTGGCGTGAATATCGCTAATCACACTTTCCAGTAACTGTCCGCGCAGGCCATCCAGCGCTTTGTCTGGGCCTAGCGAGCGTAATGAGCTCAAGGTGTTCGTAGTATATTCAAAATCGCTGACGAGGTCAGAAACGATAGTCTTTTACAAAATCGAGCCGCTTTTTTAGACTAACCTGACACTCCGAAAAATTGACCGCCTTGCGGCCCAACAAGCACGGCAGTCTCGGTTTTGACTGGCGCGCTTACTGCGCGCTGGCTGGGTCTCATCACCCACAGATGGATGATGAGTTTTGGAAAAAACAGCAGCAACTGAAACACAAACTTGAGTCCGCAGATGCTGGCGGTGATCGCCAGCACGCCTGCATACAAATAACCGTTCGGCCCGAGCCGTTGGTAGGTCTCCCAGGCGGCACCCGCGAATAACACGGTGACCGCCAATTGTCCGGCGAGCCGAAATATCGCAGCAATGATCATGGCTCAGGATTCACAATCTCCAACAAATCGATGACGCGTGTCGTCGCCGAGTTTTGTCCATGCTCAAAAACACTGCGCACATCCGCGCCAGTGTTGCCATGCCCAGCGGGCAAGTTGAGCAAGCCGGCAAAGGTCTGGCCGTTGACCGATACCCGCAGTTCGGCGCGAATGCCTGCGGGTGCATTGCCGCTGAAAAAATTCACCACGATAGTCGCGGTGTTCAGATCTATTGGTACTGAATACGTGATGGTTTCAAATCCACCCGTGGATCGGGGCGAATGGACAAAGTCATGCCAGTAATGCCCCTCCGCCGAATCCGCACGACCGTAGTACAAGATTTGTGCGCCGGGATGCGCGCGGGCATGCAGATCCAAATCGCATGCGGCGCAATTCCAACTTAAGCCCACCTCCATTTTTTCGGCATGTCGAATGTCTAGTGATGCCAATGGTTGCTGGCTCAGCGGTCGCTTGAAGATCGTCGCCTGGGGTAGCGCTGGGCTTAGGCGGAGCATCTGCATGCGTCGGGAATCATCGAGCTTATAGCTATGAGGCGGTGCGGCGGCATGGTCCGTTACACGTCGAAACAGGCTTTTAAGGTCATTCGTAAAAGTGACCTGCTTGCCGCCCAGACGTTCGACGTACAGTATCCAAAGGCGTTCTAGCGCGAGGCGGTATTGTTCGACACGCAGCGACGGAGTGGCCTCGTGGGCGAGATGGATCCGCATTCCATTCAATGCCTGCGAATTATCCCGCGTTCCATAGATCGAGTCGCTCCGCTTGGCGTTCACGTGCCCATCGGAGGGGAAGCGGTTCGCGACCATGGAAAAGGTTTGATCTTCCTGCGTATCGTAGACCGGCGAACCGAGCAGCAAAATATCGCTGCCCGCTGGCGGCGTCAGCGTGCGGGCGATCATGTCCAACAGTTGCGGCCATCGCAACGCGCCTTGCACCTGTGAGCCTTGACCGGCAACCGGTAGGGCAGAGTGCTGCGCAAAGGCCATATAAGCCGCGACCAGTGTGCGGTTAACGGCCAATCGTGCGCGCGGGTTGTTGTTGTAGATCGCATCCGTCGGCACATCAAAATGGCCCACCGTCGTCAGCGCAAAGCCGTCGATCAGCGTGGCGCGATCTCCTGGCTCCAAGGCCGCAAGAAACTTCAGGACGTTTACAGCCTGAGCTTTAGCTTGCTCAGGCGACTGATATGGAGAAACAGCGATCACCAGCTCTCGGCTGTGCGCCGAGGTAGCGACAACCATCAATAGCGTTGCAAGAATAAAACTTCGCATGGAGATGCTCCTTTTAGTTTTGGATGTCAGCGTGAAAAGCGTCAAACCGAGTTTTTTTGCTCAGGAATTCGGCGGTTGCTTCGTTGCACACGGCCTCACGCGCGGACTCCAGTTCACATCGTTTTTTGATCACACCGATGAGTTCGCGTTGCAGAAGGTCGCGGGCGGCTTCATCCCGCTTGAGCGCCCAGCTCAACTGTTGATGCTCGGGGCTACTGCGGTAACTGTTGGGGCGGTATCGTGCGCAGATCTCGTCAATGACCAGTCCGAGTGCCGCCGCAATCATGATTTCGGAAGCTAATTGCACCCACACGAACAACGAACTGCTGTTGCTGCCCCCTTCGATAAGCGCGTCCAAATTTAGGCTTCCTGTGACGCCGGTGAAGTTCATGGCGAACGCACCGCTCCACAACAGTAACAACACGCAGCTCGCTCCAAATATGGCGCGGGCATACAGGCGCTGGCTGCGCTCATGCTCTAGAAAGTTCGCACCGGCATGCAATAAAAACGTGCCTGCAGGGACCACCGCTGAGAGTGACCATGCGAGTGCTGGATGCTTCAGAAAAATCGGAATTCCTGCCGCCATCAGATTTGAAAACACATTGCTGCAGCCTGTTGCAACCATGGCGATGCCAATAACGCTGCCGATGCCGATCAGTATTCGATCTTTCAACAGCCATTGCCGAAACGGAATGCCGCCACTGGCGTCAGCTGATGAGCGAATAAATTCTGGGATATTGCGTAACTGAGTACGCGCGTGTGTCAAGTGTTGTGTGGACTCGGCTAAATTAGCCTCAAGGGCGGTTTGCTCAAATTGACACTGTAGAATCTGACCGCCTGTGGCGCGGTCGTACTGCAGTCGCGCCTGCTGCGCGACCTTTACCAATGCTTGCGTCACATCGTGGTGGAAGATCAGATGATTGCCGATGTTGGATGAAGACTTTGGCGGCGGCGCGGTATGCGCCCCGAGCATGTGGGTTATCGCCTGACCGATAGGATTTTTCTTATTCATTGCAAACTCCGCAGGGGTGTGGAGTGCTCACAATATCGATTAAGTAGCATGCAGCTGGGAAACAGACCACGCCCGTTTCGATGGCGTGCCCCCGCTCACGCAGTTAGGAAACCAGAAAGGTCGAAGCCAAACGGATCGCTCGACCCAGCTGCAACGCGCGGACGCGCCGCAGCTGGGTGCAATCGTCGCTAACGCTTAAAATGTCGTGCGACTTCTGGGTGTCTGATCTTGAAATAAAGATCAATCAACCGTACCCGACTTGGCCTAGAACTTACTCGCCGTGGCTGCTCACCGTCGGGACAAGATCGCAAATAGTCGCTCATCCAACGCATGTCGGCGTCATCGCCAAATACGTCATCGACCAACGGAACAACATAAACTTCACCATTGGGTGCCCAAATAGTGCCGTCATAGTCCCTAAGGGTATCGGCGATCTCATTGAGCCAGCCGCGCCGACTACAAGCGACGTTACGGGCTGCAAGCCAAAGCCGCAGGTAGTAATGGTTATCGGAAAGTTCTGCATCGGTAGCGAGAAATACGCGTTTTTCAGTGTCTTTGGTCATGACAAACCTCCTTGTCAGTTATGCGCATCGCAAATCTTGCGAGCGCTTAGTTGCTGAGAAAACGAAGGCTGGCCAGCACATCGGCGAGTTCAAATGGCGAACTCGAAAAAACCCTACGCGGACGGCTATTGGCGCAATAGTCCCCTTGTCAAGACGCGAGCCTGAAAATCAGCGCTTGTCAACTTGAGCGGGCAAAGCACGCGTACTGGCAGCAACGCATGCCGTGATACCGCCACCGATGCCCAGCGCTACATCTCTGGCACGAAAAATAGGGACAACCATGGTTGGGCCAAGTCACCTTTACACGAGCCTTTACGCGAAGAAGCCGAGGCCTTGATAGATCGGTTCCTATCGATCTATCCAAGCTCGTATGCGCAAGTCGCAAAATTTGCCGACGCCCGCATCCAGTCCTACCCCGAGCGCTGGCAGCCCATCGCCATCAGCCGCCAAACGGTCAATACGTATTTTCTTCGTCTAGGTCGCTATTGCTGGCAGCACGTCGCCGCACCTTACTTAGCCCGTGAAGCGCGCCGCACGGTGCATCTATTCGATGAGATTAATCAAGAATTCGGTTTGATTAACGATGACCTGACCGATTTGCTCGTTCGCAATATCGCGAGCCGCTACGTCAAACAGGCCAACGGGACGCTCTTCGCGGAGCGTGACGTGCGACTTCGCTATGGTCGCACGATTGTTTATTTGACCGACCGCGCGCGCAAATACCAAGGATTGAGCCTTCGGCATTCTCGTGAACATATGGCCTGGGCATTTATGCAGAATTCCGTGCAGAACAAACGTGGGCAAGATGATCGTAATTACGGCGCACGGTTTTTGACAGGCTTATTGATGCGAAATCCGATGTAGGATTTGGGGATTTTTGAAGCCAGTAAATAATTAACGGAGGATAGTGGGCGTCCTTGCCCTAGGTTATAGTCCTATTGAGATTAGTTCAACTTAGTTTTAACGGCCAAAATGTGCCTGAATATTAGGCTTTTCAATTCTAAAAAATAAATCTAGTACACGAAGTCTTTCAAGTAACCGCACAGTTCTCAGTGGTTTCCCCTCTGATTCCTCGAAATAATAGGAGAACCAACGTGGATCACCCATAACTTGATCTATGTCAGGAATTGGCCAAATTCTTCCGTCCGGACATAAAATCAGGCCCTTGTACTCATAAATGGCTCGGCAAATAATGTTAGGCCATTGCCTGCGCGAGTAAGACATATTTTTTGCGGCGATCCAAAGTCTCAATAAATAGACTTCGTTTCTCAAATCTCCAATTGACGCGGTGACAATAAATTTTTTCATAACTTTCTCCCTTTGAAAAGAACCGCGTCCGGTTCTGGAATAGAGCTATGCGCATAGCGGGCCTGTCACCCGAGGATTCGGGGACGGCTTCAGGAAATCACACTGGGTGGTGGGCTGTAACTGACCGGGTTTAGACAGCCCTGACAACGTTCTGACACGCATGACAACGGGCTGACAAAGGACTGACACTTGGGCCGTCATATGCTTGCTTGGGCGTCTCAACCAGAACTTGAAACGTCAATAGGATTAATTATCTAAAGTCAGCGAAATCAAATTTCTTGACTATGTGAATAACAGCTGATACTGATTTTAATGACAATGAAGCTCAATTTGAACGCTGAAAGGCATAAAATGAAAGTCCGAGATTTGAGTGAGCAGGAGCGCGATAGGCTCGAAAGCAGAATTAAATCACGAGGAATAAAGATTACGCTCGAATTACAAGAGCTTGACTGGCGACACTTTGAGGAAGTCTGTAATGCGCTCGAAATGAGTCAAGATCAAAGAAATGCACTGCTTAGAGGCGCTGTATTCCAGGCTTGTGCAGGTGCAATCTACGCATACGGAGAGAGCAGTCGACGGTTACTTGAATTGCGGGATTTGGCTTTTTCAAACATGATGCAACGAGAGCTCGATCACAGAAGTAATCAAAACTCTCCTGATCCCATTCTTGGCTGATGGTGGAGATCAGGTTTTTTGATCTGACTTCCTCGCGACTTTAATATTTTCTACAAAATGCTCAATACCGCTAAAGAACGCTTTATCAACATCATGTGGCGCACCCGCGATTTTTTTCTCGTATTTGTCAATAAAGAGCAGTAGCAGTCCCTTTATGCCTCGCCCAGTAAATTTTGCGGTTAACTTTAATACAAGCTTAACTGACTCATTCCCAAGAGTCTGGCTCCGAATTCTTCTATAGGTATCCCACTCTATTTTAACTGGCCCATCGGCCGACTCGCCAACAAATTGGTCTCGAAACTCTGCAGAATGATTAGTAAGGCTTTTAATTAAATCAAAGAGAAAAACGCCATTCCGATTTACTCCGCCGTTCGAACAGAACTGATAAGAAATATGGTCAAGTATTCGACGTGTTTCAATATCAATATCTTCCTCAATGTCTTGCAAGACAAACCCACGAACACGCTCTTCATTCCCTTGTCCAAAATTTGGTTGATTTGTTCGAGCTTGTTCAAAGGATACTTGCTCCTCTCGTGGCATTGATGGTTTATTGAGCGCGGAATCAATTTGCTCGTGTGGCGGCGACACGCCCACCGTCGTTTCACCAGGTGTTACGGATCTGGAGTTGATCGTTGCTTC
>JAYVAQ010000527.1:0-10598 GCA_043750875.1 Rhodanobacteraceae bacterium | reverse complement strand
TGCGCCGCGTTGCGGCTACGACGCACTGGCTACCTTATGCGATCCCTGCGGGATCGACACGTTGCTAACCCCGCAGGCGCGGGGATGCAGCGCAAGATTTGGGCTCGGAGAATCTGACCCGGGATGCGTTTTTGCTGGAAAAATAAAGTCGTCTCTCTTCTTATTGCATCAAATCAAAAGCTTCCACGCGCTGCTGAAGTTTATAAAGTTCATCCAGCACCAACCACGGATCGTTCTCATCCACGAAGTGAGAGGAGTAATGCATGGTGACGTGTTCGGCATTCGTGGAAAGTTTTAGCAGTTTGAATTGGGAGCTGTTCGAGGCTGCGTTGTAGGCATCCACATCGGAGTAACTCATTTTGGTCTGGCGCAGAGTGTTGTGCGGCAGTCCACGGCTCATCACGGTAATGGGTAACTTGTCGGGGACGGTAAAGCTTGGTGCTGCTATAGCAGCTTCCACTGCATCTTCATGGGAGTGGTGCTGCTTTTCCCATTCGATAATGTTTTCCATGGTTTTCCAACCGGCGCGGGACATCGACAGCTTCATGTCGTGGTACGCGGATTCGTGCGCACTATCGGCAAACAGAATGCCGTCAACCTTTGCAGGGTACTGGTGGGTGTAGGCTCGCGCCACGAAGCCACCAAACGAATGGGCAACCAATATCAAGTTGTTCCATTTGTTTGCTTCAACTACTGCATTCAATTCATCGGCCAGTTCTTTCACTGAGCGAACGCGCGGCTTGGCAAAGCTGCTGGCACCGACGCCAGCGCGGTCATACATGCAGATCTGGTAACCGTCGGCTTGATAATTGTGATAGATGTTCTTGAACGACTTGTGGGCATCAAGGCCCATCCCCTCGATCAATAACACCGTTTTATTGCCCTTGCCACTGCAGGAATAGGCCAGCTTGTTGCCATCAATTGTTACGAAGCTGTATTGGTGCTTGTCTTCAGCGTATACGAGTGTCGACATTGCTAAAACGGGTAATGCAATCAGGCACTTCATGCTATTCCTTAAAATGGATTGATTCGAAAGCAACAGAGCGTAAACGAACTAGACAGCGCGCTAGCTACACTTGACGCGCGTCGTCTAGTGATTTTTATCGAGCCCAGTTTGGTCAAAGCTTTCGGCTGGCTCGCTGCTATCTTGCAACCTGCGTATTCCTAACCAAGACTTGCGCTGACGTCAACGCTTTCGTCACCGTCTAAATTCACCTATGGACGATGCTCATGGGATAACTTAAATTGAACAATGGAATAGAAGGCGCAAGCATTGCGCTTGATCCAATTCAATCGGGCGCAAACGCTCAACACCTTGACGGAGAAAGCGAATGTCCTCAGCCGAATCGGAGTTAAAAAGAGCTGGCATTACCAATGTGTTTGTACTGATGTTGGAAAACCACTCGTTTGATCATATTTTTGCGATGTCTGGCATTCCCGGGATTACCGCTGCGACCAGCGCAAACATCAACAACTATAACGGTCAAACTTACTCGGTCGTTGGCGGCGCGCCAGCGAGCATGAGCACCGATCCTGGGCATGAATTTGCCGATGTCGCCCAACAACTATTTGCTGAAAATGGTGGTTTTGCGATCAACTACGCCACCTCGCTTAGTGAGGACACCGGCGTTCCGGGCAAGGAGCGTATTGGCGACATCATGGCGTGCTTTCACACCAAAACGCAGCTGCCAGTAATTTACCAACTTGCCTGCGAATATGCCCTTTGCGACCATTGGTTTTCGTCGCTGCCAGGCCCAACGTGGCCCAATCGTTTTTTTGTCCACGGCGGTTCGTCCGCTGGCCTAGACCGAAGCCCGCGAACGATGGAAGAAATCGAGTGGGAAGTCCTGCACGGCTTTGCCTATGAAAAAGGCTCGATCTATCAATCCTTGACGCAGGCTGGGCATAAATGGCGTTTGTACAGCGATTTTTATAATCGCTACCGAGAACCTGGGGAGTTCAAACATGGCGGCTGGATCCCACAAGTTGCGGCACTCAAAGGCATCAATATTCTGGATGTCAACCCACTTGATACTTCGCACGACTCACCGACTTGGGCCGATCAATTCGCAGCCGATTTGCAAAAGGATTATCCCTACGCCTACACCTTTATTGAACCGAATTTCGGCAGAAGTTTCTTTGACAAACAAGCGCCTTTCAGTGGGCCCAGCTACAAAGCCGGCTCCTCGCAGCATCCGGAGGATGATTGCTATGGCGGCGAATGTTTGATCAAGGCGGTCTATGAGGCGATTCGCAATTCACCGCTATGGGAAAGCAGTTTGCTGGTAATCGTTTATGACGAACATGGTGGCTTTTATGATCACGTCCCACCGCCCGCTGCGGTACCGCCGGGCGATTCAAATGTAAATAAGCTAACAGGCTTAAACGGCTTTGATTTTGGGCGTTACGGCGTACGCGTACCGGCAGTTATTGTGTCTCCCCTAATCGCCAAGGGCACGGTCGACAAAACGATTTATGACCACACTTCTATTCTCGCCACATTGCAAAGTTTGTTTGGCATGCCATCCCTCACGCAAAGGGACCACTGCGCCAACGATCTTTGCCATTTGTTCGAAAAACAAATTCTGCGCGACGACGCCGACTGTCCGCGCGTACTCAATATGCCGTTTCCGCCAATTGTGCAAAATCAGATAAGCACTATCGCCGACAATGATCGGGCTTTACCCGATACAGGAAACTGGCTTGGCTTCTTGCAGATCTTGCTAAAAATTGAACTGGAGTTGAGTTCAAATGATCCCGACGTCAGAGCGGAAATTATCGATGCCTTTAAGAAAATTCTGACAACCGCTGCCGCGAAAGACTACACACAAAAGATGTTCGAAAAAATTTTGGGGATCCGAATTAAGTCCAGCTGACGGCTACGGATAAAATATCCTAGATACGTTGGCTGATTTCCTTTGCCTTGTCGATCAACTCCCCCAAGTCACCAACAACTTGCCAGTAGCGCGAGCCAATTGCTATGACGCGCGTCGTCCAGTGATTTTTATTCAAACCTATGATTGGGGACGGCATTCGCAGGTGACCACACATTTTTCGATGATTTTGAGGAGGTAATGCGGAATAGGCAATGCCTTAGACTCTGATGGTGCCTTCTACGGAGTCATCCAAGGTTGCGCCGATTAGCATCTTGACTCCGGCAACGGCATTGCCGTGTTTTGTGTCCCAATAGTGCCAGATCAAAGGCATTAATTCGTATTGGTGCACAGCAAGTGATCTGCGACTGGCAGTAAGCATCCTTGTTATGTTGTTGCAACTTTTTTGTAGGGGAAGGGCATGATTTTTCGAGCACTGCTCATTGGGGTATTGGTGTCGTCGCAAGTTTTTGCACAGCTGTCACCTAGTGCCGATTCGGGGGAAATAAGTGGGGCGAAAAGCAAATGGACCAGTGCGTCGAACACGCCTCATGATCTTTTTGACCTGCTGAAAAGTGGCAATACGGCGGAAATTCTCAAAGCTGAGGCGGAAATCGGCTTTACCAAAAAACGTGTTGGTGACGGCCGTTATCTGCAGCAGCATTGGGCTGTGGCACTCGCCCAGTTCGCCATGTATCACAACGGACCGGCGGAAACGATCTCAACAAACTGGCTTAAAGAAAAAGGAGCGGATACTTACGCGTGCACGCTGCGCGTAAGTGTGCTGTACAACCAAGCTCTAAAAGCGCGCGGCGGCGGGTATGCCTACACCGTAAGTGATGAAGCGGCTGCAACGATACAGTCAAAGCTGAAAGAGGCGGACAAAGTATTAGTGGGCTGCGGCAAACGCATACGAGCTACGTTATTTTGGAACATCTTGCGGTTGAGAATTACTCATTTTAGTGATCATTTGACGCATTTACGGCAAGCACATTTTGACGACGCCATTAAGCTGTGGCCCGATGCCGATGAAATTTATGAACCCGCATTGATCTCTGCTTTACCGGTGTGGGGCGGCAGTCTAGAAGAGGTTGATCAAATCATCGAAGCCGCGACCAAGCGCTCGCAGCCGCGTTTAAGAACGGTGCTTTATGCACGTTTGTATCACAATCTAATGGACCAACAGTCGCAACTTCAGTTGAGCGATACCCTGGCCGATTGGAGCAAAATGAAACAATCGTTTGCGGACTTTCGTGCACTCAAAGAACCCGATATGGAGGGATATATGGGCTATATAAAATACGCATGCCTTCGCGACGATTTTGCTGAAACGCGACTGCTGCTCGATTCAATTCGGCAGCGCTATACCCATCCCAGCATCTCAGAGCGCGCCAGAGATCGCATTTTCGGCACGCTTGCAATGTACGAGGCGGATCCTTGTTTAACCAAAGCGAGAGCCTTGCCGTCAAACATTCACTGAGCTAGCTAAGGCCAAAGCTGGACACCGAAACCTCAGGCTTAAAAATGCCAGCAGCCTTAAAACCGCTGGCATTCTCTTATTTACAAATATGGCGAAAGCCCAAGCCAAAACAAATCAAAAGCGAACGCACCCCATGTGCACCACAATGTGCAGGTGCTTGTATCGCGCCATAAATCTTCTGCATTGCGTTCGTTGTTACAACGAAGCAAGATTAAGGCCAGATTTTCTACGGCCTCGTTAGGCGCCTGGAGGGCGAATTGGATCGCTCCGCATTCCGAACGACGCGATTACGCGTTGCACTGCAACTGCTCCTGAGCGCATCCCTTGCAGCATGCGACCAAGCGCCCAAGGTTACGACGGAAGAAATTTTAAAGAGCTGTGCGCCTGCTGCGAGTCCTGGGGCCTAACCAATAAGAATAGGACGCGCAATAGGCATAACTTAGGAGCAATCAATTGGAACCTACAGCGTTAAATGAGGACGCGGTTTGCTTGGTGATCGACGAGGTTAAACGAACAAAATCGGTCGCCACGGGCTTGAGACTCGTTTCGGCAAAGTATGGATTTGCAGATCAATTTGATCTGAGTTTGGTTTGCGGCGAGGTTTTTCCAAACTCTATTTCTGGTCTTGATCGACAGATTATTTGGAAATGGTCTTTCGTTGATGGCGATCTTGGGTTGACTGATGCTCAGCTCGATGATTACTTGCCGCACCTCATTTAAGACGCTATCTCGCGATCGCAAGCATGACCCTGATCACCGCTTCGCGTTTTGACTCAATGGAGGAGCCGGAAGCGTCTGCTGCGCAAGTCCGGATCTGTGCGGGGGGGGCGCCAGTATGTGTGGGCTGGCGGCGCTACCGCGATGGATTCAGAATTCCGACGCTATGTGCTCAAGCGACTATCATCCGATGACGAGCCCTAGTGGCTTACACCAAAGCCATCGCTAAAAAGCTGGTCTTGGTCATAGCGCAGCGTCATGGCATCAAAGCCAGTACTAGCGGCGCTAAAGGTGCCGGCGAGGTAAACATTGCCACGGCTATCAAAACCCAGGGCACGCGCTTCAGCCGCGCCTGCAGGGCCAGTGTAGGCCTCGCGACGTAGCAGGCTGCCATCCGTTGCAAAGATGTCGTAGATCGCTGCGGTGGATCCGAACACCAGGGTAGCCGCACCGGCCACATGCGGTTTTCCAGCCGCATCCAGGTCAATATCCCAGTAGCGGTTTTGCGTAGCGAAGGCCGCAGGGGTGCGATGCGACCAGCGTAGTGCCCCTTGGGGGCTGAAGGCTGCGATCAGGGTGTCACTAGGATCACCGTTAGTCGTGCTCAGCCCGACGGCATAAGCGCCGCCGCCAGCATCGACGGCTAGCGCGCGAAAGCTCTGGTCACTGCCACTGCCGCCATCGAAGCAAGCTTGCCAAACGACGCTGCCGTCCATTCCTAAGCGGGCCAGAAAGCCATCGCTGCCAGCCTCGGTATCGCCGTTGAGTGTGCCAGCCACATAGATATCCCCGCCCTGCAACACGATGTCGCTCGCTTCATCAACACTGCCCCCGTCGGGCCCGCCAAAGCCTCGGTGCCAGGCCACAGCGCCATCTGCAGAGAAGCGCGCGACCAATAATTCGATGTAGCGATCCTTGGTGGTGATGGTGCCTGCGACCACGGCGCCGCCCAGCTCGTCTGCGGCAATCGCAACCGCGTTTGCCGCGTTTTCCGGCCCAGGATAATCGGCATTCCAAAGGGCCTGCCCGCCAGGGCTCAAAGCATGAACCCTTACGCTGTCGATCGCGCCTGTTCGGTGCGTGCCCGCCAGGAACAACCGACCCTGTGCGTCCACCGCCAAGCCGCCGAATACGTCCTGCGCCGCGTCGGATGTGCCGACTAGCACCGACCAGCGCGGCGTGCCATCGGCACCGAAAACAAACACACCGTAGCCGTCGATGCCAGAGCCACACCCGACTGCGATGTCCATCGAATTGGGAATCTGGCGCGCAACGCTACATTGCAGCCCCAGCGTGTTGAGCGAAGCAGGAAGAATTTCCACGGCCCAGAGCTGCGCTCCACTCTGCTGGTCATGGCGCGCCAGGAAGCCGCGCGCTACCTGCAGATTACCGGCTGACCGGTAAACCCCACCTGCAACATAAAGCGCTTGATCAGCTACCAGCAGGGTCTGGGCGACATCCGGAAAGTTGCCATCGCCGGCTCTGCGATGGGTCCAACTTGGATCATTCGCCATGCTCGTGCCTGCAAGCCACAGGCCGACAAAAGTAAGGATCAAGGATTTCATTAACCACGACCAATTCGTCAAGCTAGAGTTTTTGCCAAGGTATTTGCCCGTGCCGCACAACCAAGATCGGCGCACGCAGTGGTTGAGACCGTGAAATGTGCCCGCTTGTGGGGCGTCGAGGAGTTGGCAGCTGAGTTTAGTCATGGCTGCAGTTTGGGCAGCTGCGCGATGCCTGCGAATCAGATTGGGTGCAATTTTGGCTCGGATTTATCTGAGGGTTGGGTGGCCGCGCCGGAATTTTCGCGCCGAGAATTCGCGCAGAATTCCCGGCCGCCGATTACATTGAACTCGTCGTTTTTACTTGCCGCGAAATGCTTTCTGGAAAGCCCGGCATGATTGAAACGAGCGGGCCGCACCAGGTCTGGCCCGCAGCGCAAACCTTTCCATCTCGGACTTTTCGCATCAACGCTTCAGCGCATTTTTTTGGTTGTCCCGCGTACAAACCACCAAGCTGCCGCACCCGCTGTGAAATACATAACCAAACTGTAGATAGCAGCCGGTACGGAAAGCGCAGCAGCTTCAGCACACTCAAGGCAATGAAGATGGCGAGTGTGGTGTTGTGAATGCCAATCTCGAACGCAATCGCAATGCTTTGCCGCGCGTCTAGGCGCAGCAGGCGCCCGGTGCCGTAGCCGATGCTCAAACTCAATACGCTGAGCAACAAACACGCCAATCCAAGCATAGCGGCATGGGTCATGATCAAATTCCATTCGCGCGCGACCGTGATGACGATCAAGGCTAGCAATGTGATCAAGCTCAACGGCTTGACCCAGCGTTCCAGGCGATCCGCGATGCGATCAGCAAGGCCACGCACCAGCATGCCGATAGCGACGGGCAGCAAAATGATAACTGCCACTTCGATTACCTTGCGCGTAGGTGCGGGAATCTGGCCTTGCTCGGCGAGGAAATACGCCATTGACCAGCCCACAATCAACGGCAGCGTGAGCAGAATCAGCACGCTGTTAAGTGCGGTCAAAGTGATATTGAGCGCCACATCGCCGCGCGCAAGGTGACTAAACACATTGGCCGTCGCACCACCGGGCGAGGCGACTAACAACATAAAGCCAACCGCAATTTCCGCAGGCAAAGCAAATACCAGACAGAGCGCAAACGCGATTGGCGGTAATACCAGCAACTGCGTTAACAAACCAATGAATACCGGGCGGGGTGTGCGCAATACACGACGAAAATCATCAGTGCGCAGGTGCAAACCCAGGCCAAACATGATGGTGCCAATCACCAGCGGCAATAACACGGTGGTCAGGACATTTGCTTCGATTAGCCGCTCCGGGAAGAATCAAACCTCAAGCTTACTTCGAGCGTTTGATTATTTCTGACTAGGGTGCGTGATCCCTGTCGTTAATCACTGCGCCGGCGTCATTCGAAGCCGTTGGCAAAAATTCCGCTTGCTGTGCCTGCTAGATCCAGAACCGTGACACGAATGGGCGCCGTACTGAGGGAGGTCGCACTAACTTCGATTGTGGCGGTGTCGTTGGTTTCGTCCGCATCCGCGTTAGCGCTTAGGCGCACCACTTGCGGCACCATCCAATTGCTGGGCGTGAAGGTCAAACTCGCGCCAGTAGTGACATTGACATCAGCATCACCCGCGCTGCGCGCTACCGAAACCAGCAGGTCGCTGGCCGGTGCGATCGCCAGCCGAACCGTGGTAACGGCAGCACCCGCTTCGTCGATTTGAAGGTTTTGGTTCGCTAAAACTAAGCCCTGTGCGGTGACGTTATACGCCGCGCGATAGATATTGTTGGTGCCCGCGCCTGTGTAGTAAATCGCACCGTCCGGCCCTATCGCGATGTCCACTTGGCTATTGATGCTATTGGCCCAATAGTCGGTAGCGATCACCGCGTTCGTCGCATTATTGAGGCGGGCGCGCAGGATGCGGGCGGAGTTGCAGTCCCCATAGAAAAAATTGCCGCTATAGCTTGCTGGCGCCACACCGATCCTAATGACGCCATTAGCGCGGCGAAAATTTGACGGTAATCAATTGCTGGATACCCATGGCTTGTACGCGCAAGCGATACGGCAACTCGCGAAATCAGAGCAGGTAGCGCTCATTGATTTGACTGCGATCAGCATGGACTGGCTGCGCGCGCTGGGGCCGGAGGCGTCTAAGTTGTTTTATATGCACGTGCCGGAAGCACGTACCCCAGATTTGCAGCAAGCCGACGATACCCACTTACACGCGCGCGGCGCAGTGCGAGTGGCGTGCATGTTAGTAGCAGCGTGGCAGGCGCTGGCACCGGAAATCAAAGCGCATCTAGCCCGCGATACCGACTGCGGTGCCCAAAGCGTGCCGACGGCTGAGTCCAAAAAAACCAGTTCGGCCGTGCTGCAGGCCACAGATGTCGCCGCACTGGCGCGCGAGCAACCCGGCCCGCACGGCGGCCCCGGCACGACTACCGGGTTTTCCATGTTCGCCGAAATCGATGACGCCGCCCTACATTTTCGCCGACGGGTCCTCCCACCCGGCTCCGGCATCGGTTTGCACACGCATCACCATGACGAGATTTATTATGTGCTTGAGGGTGCGGCACGCTACATCTTGGATGGCAACGTGCATGTTGTGGACAAAGGTGCGGCGATGCTGACGCGCTCCGGTAGCACGCATGCAATTTATCAAGAAGGCGAAAAAGACTTGGTATTGTTGATTGCTTATCCACGTTAATTTGGATAGGAATGTGCGGTTATGGTGCCAGCGTGGACGGTGCTGCGATGATCTGGGTAGTCTTCGGTGCCATGCACCTGCGGCAAACCGGACTTGATTTCATTGCAATCATTGACTGTTCATCGCTACGGTCGTGAACCAAAAATCGTTTCCGCCTGCTTTTTATGCCGCAATCCCGCCGTTTACTGACTGTCAAAGCTCTACATCCGTAGACATGTCTTCGAGTTATTGCAAATGAGAACCAATCGCAATAAGATCCGTGCTTACTACTGACGGCTGTCAAGCAAATGCTCAACCACCGAATACTCATTGCTGCGGCGCTTTTTACCGCAGTTTCAACTAGCCTAAAAGCTGATGAAAACCTGTGGATTTACGCTAAAGGTGCCGACACCTTGCCCAAAGGTGAGGTTGAGTTGAAATTCCGCGATGTAATTCGCCTGGACAAAGATTCTGGGGACTACACCTTTCACGACTTGCGAACCGAGGTCGAATATGGCTTCACTGATCGGCTGACGTTTTCTGCTGAGGTCGTGGGCTTTCATCATGATTACTCGGTGGACGACCCGGACTTACAACCTTTATTCGACGGTCAAGGTGGCGAAGGCGGCCGCTTTAAGGATTTTCAATATGCCGGTTACGAGCTTGGTGCAAAATACAATATTCTGAGTAATTACAAAGATGTCATTGGCCTAGCGATTAAGGGCACGTTTGAGCATCGTAACCGCTACCGTCTGGACGGTGCGCCGATCAATCAAGATTCCTTCGGCATTGCTACGATGCTGCAAAAAAACTTCCTTGAAGATCGGCTCAACATCGTGCTGTCACCGAAAATTGAGTTCGAACGCCGGAAGTCACCAGGTGTTTTAGAGGAGGAAATTTCCTTCGATTTAGCGGCGGGTATTGCTTACCGTTTTCGACCCAACTGGTCTATTGGTGCCGAGTTTCGGCACCAATCTGACTATTTAAGCCCACAAATCGACGGTGAGTTCGAGCCTACCCAGCGCCGGTCCAGTTTCGATTTGGGCGATTTCCGCGTGGGTTCGCAGTTTCAGCGTGGCAATTACCTAGGTCCAACGCTCCATTACGGCGGCAAGGCTTGGTGGGGAACGGTTGGCGCGTTATTCCAAGTTCGGGGCGGTGGGCATCCATTGTCGTACAGTCGAAATAATCGCAACTGGGATGAGCACGAGCGCCTGCATATTGGTATCGCGTTCGGCCTGCAGCTTTAAACCGTTATGGCGACACATCGACGCGGGCTGCTTAAGAACGCGGTTGCAGCGGCC
>JAYVAQ010000526.1:0-4053 GCA_043750875.1 Rhodanobacteraceae bacterium | reverse complement strand
TTGCCCGCATTTTGGATGCCCGCGCCGAGCACATTATTACCTGCGCCGGCGTACAAAGCCCCCGCGCCGCCGTTGCCGGATAATTTACCGTTGGTGATGGTGAGGTTGTTGATGACCACTGCGGAACCTGCCCCGCTGGAATTGACGTCAAATATCCGTGCTTGATGTGCGCCGTTGATGGTAAAGCCACCGCCTTGGATGGTGAGGGTCTTACCGTCGGTGACGTTGATGGTGATGGCGTCCGCCGCTGCGGCAAAGGTGGTATTGCCCGTGATGGTGATGACGTCGTCAAGGTTGTCGGTTTGCGCCGTGAGGATCGCCGCTTTGAGCTGTGCCACCGTGCTCACTGAGGCGGTGTGCGCCAAGGCGACTGGCGAGATGCCACCTACGGCAAGTGCGAAGGCGATAGCTGCGGCAACGGGGCGGGGGCGAAAGTAGCGAGGGGCGGTGTTGTTTTGCCTTGGCAAAACATTCAGATCAAACTTGTTTGACATGGTCTATTGATCCAATGTGGGTGCGTCGAACGGGCTTCCGATTGAGTAGGCGCTACTTGCTATTTTGTTGAATGGTGATGGGTGATGACGTTAGCACGACTGTTGGCGCTATCGGTCCAGAAATCCATATTGGCATAGTTGGCGAATAAATCGGGTGGCAAGATGCTTACACGCGATTGCAGGCTGACTTTCTCACGCACCTTGTGTAAGCCGCTAACACCGAGATTGGCGTCGAATTCCGGGGTGTCGAATTTAAGGTTGTTGAAGGTGTGCGGGAAATATGGCTCGCCGATGAATTGATAGACGAGTGGCAATACTTTTTCTGGCGCGCTGGCGAGCAGATCGTATTCCACTACCAACATTGACGCGGCTTCTTCAGAATAAAACGCTTCTTTCATCGCACACCACGCGTAACCCACCATGCGATTGCGCTGGCCTAATGTATCGACGCGGCTATAGACGGTATTGCGCTCAATATCGTCGTTAAAGAGTTTGGTGTTTTCAAATGGGTCAGCTCGGTAGCGGCGCTCCATGCTATCCATAATCCAAGCGACATTGCGCACACAGGCGATGACTTTGGACTTTGGAAAAACATCGGCCAAGGCTGGCATGCGCGCACACCACGCGCGGCTGGTATCGAAAATCACTTCCTTGTTTGACACATCCTGATAGTAGTTATCGAAGAGCCCGCGCATCATGTTGCGGCGCTGAGCGGTGGAGACGACGGGGCCAAATTCACCGCCTGCACTCACCGTATTGAGCATGCCAGCAAAAAATGCCGCCACAGGTGAAGAAATATTCGCCTGAAAACGCGGGTTTTGCCGCAGGATCGCAGAAAGCAGCGTCGAGCCTGAGCGCGGTAGGCCAGAGATGAAATGATAGGTCGGCTTAGCAGACATCTATTTATCGTCTATTGATTTTTTAGTGTTGCGTTGTGGTGAATCACGACGTGTGCGGCGTCGCTGAATTTTTTTGCTAATCGCTGCTATTAAATCTGCAAAAGAATGCTAAAGCTAGCCGTGAATGTTAAACATTGATCTTAGTCTTGCTTTTGTGGTGCATCACGACGTGGTGCGGCTTCGCTGATTGTTTTGCTAATCGCTGCCATTAAATCTGCCGCTGCCATTAGGCCTGCCAATGAATGCCCTGCGCATACTGCCCGATGCCGCGATTGCGCTCCTGCAGGCTATCGCGGCCAAGCGCCCGGGTTGGCAATGAACTTTGCGCTCGGCGTTTATCCTGGCGTACATGGCTTAATCGGCGCAGGACTTGCCGCCAACCTGCCCATTGGCAAGCCGGATTCTTATCCAAAACTGCTGCGCTGGTTGCGGGAGTTATTTAGATCGGCGCGTGCTAGCGCGGTGCTTAAGCGACTAAACCCAGAAGGCGCGCTAAGCTATTAGCGCGCCTTCAGCAAAAACTACTCAGTTACCACTGCATCCTCATAACCATCCGCCAACAGGCCCATCGGGTCAATATCCGCTGCACTATTGTTCGTTGCATCGGTATCCGTCGTCGGCGTTTTCACCGTGATGCTCGCAGCTTGCGTAATCACCCGCTCCGGTGCCAACGGTGCGGTGACATTAAGTCGATAAATCACCACGCCGCCCGCTGCCAAACTCAGCTCTTGATCGATGCCACCCGTGCCACTGGTGCCGCAATTCGCCAACGATGCACTAATGCAGGTGTAACTAGCACCCGCAAAGTCGGCACTGATCGGCACTTGTAAGCGCCCGACAGCGGCTTGCGTGCCGATGTTATCGAGCACGATCAGATAGCTAACGCCCCACCCTGCACTAATATTGCTAACGCCATTACCGATGCGTACGCGCAAATCCGTGCTGCTTGGCGTGCTAACGATGACCAAGGCACCGCCACCGGTTGCGGCTAGGTGATTTGCATTGCCGGGCACGTAGCTTGCGCTCAGCGTATTAAAGCCCGCACTTGCGAAGTTCAGCGCGCAGCCGCCAGCACCGGCCGTTAGTGTGGCGACGCAACTGGCCGCACCCGCGCTAATCGTGACGCTACCCGCTGGCACGCCGCCGCCCGGTGCGCTTGCCTGCACCAATACATTGATCGTGCTGCTACCAGTCGCTGCCGGGCTAATCGCGGGTGTCAGCGTGATGCGGGTATCTGCGGCCAACACCGTTTGCACCAGCACATCACTGATGGAGGCGGCGTTATTCACATCACCCGCGTAACGCGCAGTCAAGTTCAAGCTGCCCACAGCTAGATTGCTCAGCACCAAATTCGCCAGCTTCAAGTTCGCGCCACCGCTCGGGCTTGTCACCAGTGGCGCGCTGCCTAGACTGGCTGCGCCATTGAAGAACTCCACCGCACCGGTCGGATCAACGCCCACCACTTGCACGTTTAAAGTCACGGCTTGACCAAAGCGGCTCGGCTGCACATTGCTGCTGAGTTGCTTGATCGTGCTGGCTTGGCCCACGGTCAGGGTTACGTTGACATCGGTGTTCGTGCTGCAGTTGTCGGTGGCGCGAATCACCAGCGTGTGGCTGCCTGCGGGCGTGGCGTTGCTCAAGCTAATCACGCCGCTGGCGCTAACGCTGATGCCGCCGGTGTAAGTGCCTGGGCTGAACACGCTGACGTTAGCCACGCTGCCGTTGTCGCTCGGCACGGTGGTGGGCGTGATCGTTAGGGAATTACCTACACCAATAGTCGCCGCGCCATAATTCAATGTGGGCGGCGTGTTCGGCGTAACATTCACTTGAATGTCACCGGTGCTGCTGAGGCTGTTCAAATCCGTGACCGCTAAGCGCACGGTGCCACTGGCAGCATCGCAACTGGCGGCCAAATTGGCGCTGACATTGCCGTTAGTGTTGAGCAGGTTGCTACTGCTTATTCCCGTGGCGGTGCCACCCGCGATGACGGCGAGCGTCAAACTGCCCGCCGGGTCGGTCGGGTCACTTACCACACCTAGACTTGCCAAACTCGCAGCGCTACCTTGCTGGCGGCCAATCGCCGCCGCAGGTACAAATGCCGGTGGCGTGTTTGGCTCAATCGTGATCGTGAACGTCTGCACCGCACTGGTTAACGCCGCGCCGCCTGCGGTCGCGTCGTCGGTCAAACTGACGCTCACCGTGGCGCTACCCGAAACACCGGTTGGCGTGTAGCTCAGCGTGCCGGTCGAACTGACCGTTGGCTGCCCCGTGAACAAGGCGTTGTTGTCGTTTGTCACATTGAACGTCAGCGCTTGGGTGACGGTGCTATCGCCATCATTGATTGCGCTTGCCCAACTGGCAACGGTTTGTGCGCTGTTGATGCCAAACAGCTGCGATTGATTGGCACCGACAACAAAGCTAGGTACATCGTTGATCGGGTCGATGGTCAGCACAAAACTATCGCTGCTGCTCAACGCGCCATCATTGACTGACACCGTAATCGTGCTGGTGCCGGACACGCTTGGTGCGGGCGTAATCGTCACCGTGCGGCTGGCACCGCTGCCGCCAAAGACGATATTCGTCAGTGGAATCAGGCCGGTATTGCTCGAACTTGCGCTAAGCGTCAACGCCGTCAATGCCGTTTCGGCGTCACCCACGCT
>JAYVAQ010000525.1:0-2136 GCA_043750875.1 Rhodanobacteraceae bacterium | reverse complement strand
CTACAACTCGCGCGAGCAGTTGTTGTCGGTTGCCGACGGCGCAGTCACAACAACCTATTTGTATGACGGGAATGGTAATCAGACGTCGGTCAAGGTCGGCACTGCCGCGCCAACGCTGTACACGTGGGGGCCACGCAATCAACTGGCGAGTTTAAGCACAGGCGAAGCGTTCGAGTATGACTCCGCTGGGCATCGCACCGCCAAAACCGCAGGCGGCAATCGCACGCTGTATGTGTGGTCAGGCGACCAATTGATGGCGGAAACTAACACGATAGGAAACTCACTGTCGCAGGTTTCGCGCGTCGGTTCGCTATTGCTGGGTGAAGTGCGCGGTGGAGTGGCACAACACTTTGATCAGGATGCGTTTAATTCGGTGATTGTGACCACGTTGAGCGATGGCACAGTGCCGGGAAGGTTGTCGTACCGGGCTTTTGGGCAGGTTCGGTCATTAACTGGAAATGTGGCAACGCCTTTCAGGTTCAACGGCTATGTTAGCGATGGCGGCGATGAATTGAGCTCGCCGAGTCGGTTTTATTCGGTTGGGACGGGGCGATTTACTTCGATGGATCCGGTAGCACCCACGCAAATGGATCCGTTGAGTTGGAATGCGTATGTGGGTTTGGGTGCAAACCCGATGTACTACATTGACCCGGATGGACGCCGCGAATTCGACAGCGTGCGCAGCACTTTGTTGATGTCGCAATGGAACGCGTCCCCAGAGAATCGCGCGATCATTGATCGTCAACTTGCGCTTATCGCAGTGAATCAAGGAAAGCCGACACGCGCAGAAAAGTACTTAATGGGCGGGGTCATGGCGAGCGGGCGCATTGCGGTTGGCACCGTCGTTGGCGCGGTTGTACTTGCAGAGGCAGGTACCAAGAGTGCAATCGCGCATCAGTCCTACGGCCTTTTATATGGCGAGCAAGTTCTTCAAAATCAGAAAACCAGAAGGTTGATCGGTACGTTTTTGGTCAACCACCCTTACGACCAAACCGTAAACGCGGCCTCGTATGAGATGAGTGAAGTTGCGGCCTTAGATGCCGCAGGCGATTACGTGGGCGCAGCCGATCGTTTCACATACGCTGTCGGAAATACTGCGTTAGCTGCGACTGGCGTGTATGGCTTGGCGCGTGGTGGGGCGCGAGTGATTGGCAATGGAATGGCGCAGCGGGCGCAAATAGCGGCGGCGGAGGACGCTGCGTTTATGGCGCAGATCGATGAAGATTTGGCGCAAATGAATCGGGTTGCGTGGGGAATTGATCCTGTAACGGTGGCTGAGGGGGCTAGTGGTGGATCAGCATCCACTGTATCAGGAGGCACACTTGCCAATAACAAATATTTTGGCGCGGCTATTGAATTTGATAGCTCGGCGCTACCAGGCGGAAGTGGTATCAATTACAAGGTTTTCCCGCGAATTGATGTCGATTGGCAGATGGTACGTGTATCCGGCGCAAAGCCGGGTCGCGATTTGACAAATGCGGAAGCAGCGGCACAGCATGGACTAGCACCTATTTTACCAGATGGATCTATAGCTACACTTCACCATTCTCAACAAAGCGCAATTGGCCCACTTTTCGAAGCATCGACCCGATACCACAGACTTGCAAACGCAAAGCGAGCGCCGTTGCACCCATACAGTGGCAAGCAGCATCCCCACTATCCTCTCGGGCGCGGGCCCGGTTCAATTCGAGAAGTGTTTCAAAGAGTTGATTCACCCGGATATTGGAAGCAACGTGGTTTAAAAGAGAAAAAGCAATGAAGTCGCAAGAAATTCCAGAAAATGTGTCAAATAATTTGAATTCGGCGCTTTATGCGCGCTCGAACGTCGAAGTAGTTTCCGAAACGCTAAAGCAATTGGGAGTCGAGCACCAACTTTTTCAGCTGTTTATGGAGCGATTTGAAGGGCCATTTTGGAATCAGGCTTGTGGCTATGAGTTGCTTGATCTTATCGAGGGTACTCCAAGCGTGATGTTATCGACCTTGGAGTGCCGTGCCGAATTTCGCTTTCCAACGCATTATTTGGTGCTGACTGCTCTATCGGCAAATCAAATTCTAGTTTTGGACTCGATTTTAGATTGTGTGCACGAAGTCGACTTTGAGGGAGGAGATCAGCTTTTGGCGTATGGAGCTCTTGAG
>JAYVAQ010000524.1:0-2828 GCA_043750875.1 Rhodanobacteraceae bacterium | reverse complement strand
AAGCCGCCAGCAAGGCAAATCGCCCCAGATACCAAGCGAATGCCGAAATGGCGATGCTGAGTAACATAATCGCCAAGCCGAAACTCAAGGAAAGCCCGGGTGCCCGCCAATAATCGCGCCAGCCCAGCGCCAGCCAACGTGCCGGCGCGCCGAGTGACAAATCGGCGCAAGGCACAACAAAGGCTTTTGCTTCTGGCGGCATGGGATTAGGCAAATGGTTCAAGCATAAACAGTGGACGGACGCAGGTTGTAGGATTGAATTGCAACGCCTCAGGAGCGCAAAAATCATGCGCGCAAGCCCGAATCTGCCTTTTGATTTAGATCAATTGACGGCAATTTCCTGAGCCGCACCAGAATCACGGCAAAGCAATCGCGCGCATGGCTGAGACAAACTTCAAGGCTTCACTAATGACGGTGTGACAGCAGCGCCCTGCGCCTCGATAAATTTTGTCAGCAACTCGAAACTGCGCTGCTGGTGCTCGATTAAAAGCGCAAGTTGCTCAGTGCGAAACGTGTCCATCTTTTCATGCAGCGCCATAATTTCGACCTCCGCTTTAAGATTAACCTCGTAATCGTAGGCAGCCATTTGCCGATCTTTGATGGCTTGGCGGTTCTGGCTCATCAAAATTACCGGCGCTTGAATCGCCGCCAGCATCGACAACATCAAGTTGAGGAAAATATACGGGTACGGATCGAAGGCGGTTTTGCCAAGAATTCCTGTATTCAAAAACACCCAAACCGCCAGGGTCAGGCCAAATAAACCAATAAAAATCCAAGAGCCGCCAAAGGCAGCAATGCGATCCGCCATGCGCCCGCCCAGCGTCGTTAGCTCGTCAAGTTTGCGATTCGGATCGTATGTTAGCGCTTCACGATTCACCGCGTGCTGCAGCACTTTCCCGACCGCTGGATCGAGCCCGTTCGCGCGTGCGCCCAACCAACGAGTAGCGGAGGAACGAAAATTCATGGGTACCTGTGACTGATTCATCGCGTTTTCCCGGCTAGATTATTCAAATTGGTGGTTGTGCGAGTCATGCCTTGGCATGACGTTCCAGCCAGTAGAGTCATGCTCAAGCTGGGCGTCCGCACGATAGTATGGACGCGCTGTAGCCGAGTGAGTTTCAGCTGCTTGAAATTTTCATGTTTCATATCGGCCAAGATGCCGCTTGAAAGCGGCCGCGAGTGAACCTGCCGGCGCTTTCGCCTCCAGTTCAAGCTATGCTTTAGTAACGCTTTGGCACAGCCAAACTTATAGCCTTCCACTTTCGGACTTTACTGACAAACTCCCATGGCAAACGTACACATCCCGGTTTCACTCGGGGAACTCGTGGATAAGATCACGATTTTAGAAATCAAACGCAACAAAATTAGCGACGAAAGCAAGCTGCGCAACGTGCTACGGGAGCTCGATTTGTTAGAGCACATTTGGCTGGTAAGCAAGCTAGACCGAACCTTGATTGACGCCGAATGGCTGCAATTGCGCGCCGTCAACGAAGGCCTTTGGGGAATCGAAGATCGCAAGCGGCTAAAAGAGGCGGCAGCCAGCTTTGATCAAGAATTCATTGCATTGGCGCGCTCGGTGTATTTTGAAAATGACAAACGCGCCGCGATCAAACGCAAAATCAATGAAAAACTAGGCTCGGACATTGTTGAGGAGAAAAGCTATTCAAGCTATGCCGCGAGTGGTACCAATGGGCCGCGGGTGTAATGGCTATGTCTAGCGCACCGAACGAACGCATTCCTTGCGATCTTTTGATTGAGCCGCGTTGGCTAATTCCTGTCGTGCCCGAGGGTGCCGTGTTGACCGAACACGCTATTGCGGTTGCTGGCAAAGTCATTATCGCGATCGGCCCGGCGATTGAACTGCGCGCGCGGTACCAAGCGCTACAGCATATCGAGCTGCCCGAGCACGCTTTGATGCCCGGATTGGTCAATAGCCACACCCACGCGGCAATGAGCTTATTGCGCGGATTTGCCGACGATTTGCCGCTGATGCGCTGGTTAGCTGAGCACATTTGGCCTGCCGAGGCGAAGCATATCAGCGCGGAATTTGTGCGTGATGGCGTGCGTTTAGCGGTTGCGGAGCAACTTTGCGGTGGCGTCACGACCATGCAAGATATGTATTTCTTCTCGGAAGTGGTCGCCGAAACAACGCTTGCCATGGGCATGCGCGCTGTAGTTGGTGCGATCGTGTTGGAGTTTCCCTCGGCCTATGCCAGCAATGCCGATGAGTATTTTGCCAAGGGTTTGGCCTTGATCGAGCGCTATCAAAAACACCCGCTGATCTCGGTCGCGTTGGCGCCGCATGCGCCCTACACCGTCAGCGACGCTTCCTTTGCCCGCGTACGCAGCCTAAGTGATCAGTTCGACCTGCGGGTGCACTGCCATATCCACGAAACGGCCGGGGAAGTGGCAGACAGCGTGGCGCAATACGGCATGCGGCCGTTGGCGCGCTTGGATCAACTTGGTCTACTCAATTCGCATTTGAGCGCGGTGCATATGACTCAGCTTACCAGTGGCGAAATTCAACGCTTGGGCGAAACCGGCGTCAGCGTGCTGCATTGCCCAGAAAGCAATTTGAAGCTTGCCAGCGGTTTTTGCCCGGCACAGGCCTTGCTGGATGCCGGCGTCAATTTGGCCTTGGGAACGGATAGCTGTGCTAGTAATAATGATTTGGATTTGCTCGGCGAATTGAAAACTGCGGCACTACTTGCGAAAGGCGTCGCTGGCGATGCCACCGCAATGAATGCGGCGCGTGCGTTAACGATGGCAACGTTGGGCGGCGCAAAAGCGCTTGGCTTGGCGGATCAAATTGGCTCCTTGGAAGTGGG
>JAYVAQ010000523.1:0-9213 GCA_043750875.1 Rhodanobacteraceae bacterium | reverse complement strand
CGATCGGTGCGCTGGGGGCTGGCACTGGTCGAGTGTTCACGACCGGCGTATTGCTTCGCGGCGGCGTTGGCGGATTCCTTTTGTATTTACCCATGATTCTGCACCCGCGTCACTTTGCACCAACCCATACCGAGGGTTTCATTGCCGCCGATTTGCAGATAGGGCTTCTTATCGAACATATCGGTGACGGCTTTTAGAATATCGCTTGCCTTTTCCATAGCCTTATCTTTACGCGCATCATTCGCCAGCAGTAGCGTGTAAAGCAGGGTGTCCGGCGGCAAGCTTTCCTCATACCAAAGCGCGCCGCCAACGACGGTTTTCGTCTTGTTGTCAATGGCAATGTGTGGCGCAATCGCGGTGGCGGTGCGGCTGAAGTGGGTAAAATCATCGTCGCGCATGACCACGAGCTGGGTTTCCAGCGCGCTGGCATCGGCACCGAATTTCGCAAGCAGCTCAATCACGTGATTTAGCACGGTTGGAACCAACGAAAATTCATATTCTTCGAGAAAAATTGGCGTTCCGGCGTTGGCCGTCAGTACGCTTTCCAGCGGCGGTTCTGGGGGAACAACAAATTTATCCACATGGTCGATCAGCTTCATATCACGAGCCAAGCGCGCCAGTACTGCCGGGCACGTGACAACTTTGAAATGCCCGGTCAGGCTGCGCACCGGCAGCAGCAGAATGCGCGCGTCGGTGATGGCGAGGGCGCCGGCGTGTTCGGAGGCTTGCTTTGACTCGGGCCCGAAAACCAGCTTTAAAAGGTTTGTATCCATGCCGCCGCGCGTTTGCGCATGCGCACGCAGTGCGCCTTTCATCGCGGAGCCATAGACGCAGGGCCAACCGGTATGCGCCTCGCGCTGAATCGGTAAATCCACGGCACCGACGGTTTGCCCGGTGCCTGCGTGCAGGGATGTTTCGGCGCGTAGGCCAAGTAATGCGTTAGTCACGCCTTGGCGTGACGTTTCAACTAAAAGAGTCACGCCTTGGCGTGACGTTTCAACTAAAAGAGTCATATAGGGTTCCCTTGTTATGTCCAAAGGCCGACGGCGATTTCGCCGTAGCCAAACTTTGTGCGCTGCCCAATGTGCATGCCGTGCAGCGCGTTAATGACTGCCGCAAGATCGCCATCGCCCACCGTCACGAAGTAACAGCTGCCTGCAGGCACCAGTGATTTCAGCGGTTTTGGTTTGCGGTTTGCATAGTCCCAACCGCCTTCGCGCACGGCTTTGCCGATGCAGGCACTGACGTAGTTCAGACGTACCGGCAGCGCTGACCAGTCGGGTGCAGTCGCGCCGTTAAAATCGCCATGCGTGAGCAAGATCAGGATAAGGCCTTTGGGCTTGCCTTTGAGAGTGGGCTTGGCCAACGCAGCGGGCATATCCGCCACGGTCATGCGCGCCAACCGCCCTTCGCCACCCAAGCGTACCGATGCGCCGTTGGGTGCATGGCCACCGGATAACGCCATGCCCAGCGTGATATCGGCGGCTAGCCGCACATGGCGGGTGAAATACAGCTGTGAGTCATTGACCACGCCACGCACATTGTCGCGGCCAATACCGACCCGGGCCTCCGGCAAAAATATTTCGCGGGCGGGCAGCAATGCCGTGGGCAGGCCGCCGGACAAGACGGCGTGCATTTGATTCGATTCGAGCCACCCGGCGTCAACAGGCTTGGCAGATTCGAGCGACTTGTCTGCCGTGTCGCTTTCGCGAGACTTGTATGGCTCGGGTAGTCGGCACTCACCCCTATCGGTGCTGTATGTGCTGTCCGAGGGCAACAGATGCTGCCAAGCGTTGGTCTTTGCGTTGTGAAGTAAATGCAGAGGCACGGGAAAGATGCGCTGCTTATTTTTGAACACATACGGCCCGGCGAAAGCCAAGGGCGTTGGGTCATCACCCGGTGCACCCACTAACGCCTTGACGGCATCAGTATCGCGCCAATCTATGCCGACCGCATCCCCCATGGCACCACGAATGGCGCCGCTTAACGTCTGTGCCGGCGGTGGAAATTGCGAGTCGAGAAAACCTCCGTCACCAGCATTGAAAGGTTTGGCTTCACGAAAGAACAGCGAATCTAGGGGCTCAAAGCAAATCAGCTTGAAATCGCTCATGATTCCACTCCTTTTTGCGCCAAAAACCGCAGCAACAGGGCGGCATAGGTGCCGTAACCGCCGTCACCACCACTGGGCTTGTTTGGCTGTTTGCAGAGCGGCAGCAGTTGCTCGACGCGCTCTTTTGCTATGTCGTCTTTGCGCTCTTGCTTGCTCAACACGCCACTGGTGATGTATTCGGCAATCAGTAGCTTCTTGATGTCTTCGTCCTTAAAGTCACCACCGTGCAACATCTCTAAGCGTTCGCAGATGCGAAAGAGCGGCTTACTGGCATGCCCCACTTCGTCTGCTTCGGCACTTTGAAATTCTGTGACTAGGCTGTTCAGCGCGTCGACGTTGTTGCAGCCATCGCTTTGCCACTGCATGCTCCAAGTCAGCTGCGCGCCGCCGGGTTTCCACACCCGCACCGCGATGGCGTCGCGGCCCGTCGCCTCTTTGGCGATCTCGTCAAGCAGCCGATGCACATCTTTCAGTATCAGCGTCAGCGGTAATTTCATGTGCGCGAAATTGATCGCGGCGGAAATGCTGTATTTGTCTCGTGCAATTTCCTGCTTTGCGAACACGGCCAGGTAGGCGGTTCGCAGCGCCAAAGCGCAATTTAAAGCGTCTTCCAACGGTAGCAACGCAAGGACGTCATCGCCGCCAGCGTAAACCAGGAAACCGTTGTTGTGCCTAACTATTTTTGGTACCGCGCGTGTGAATTCGCCCAGTGCTTTGGACAGTCTTTTCGCGTCACCGCCGAGTGCTTTTTTGGTTTCGCCAAGGCGGTCGCCATCCATCAATAAGATCGCGTAAAACGGCGAGGGGTGCCCAATCTTTCGGCCTGATGGCAGTTTGGTTTCGGCCAGCTTTCCAAGTGCTGACAAAACCAGGGCGGCCTTAGCTTCATCCTCGTATTCGCGGCGATTCTCAAGCGCTGAGCGAAAAAATATCGGGCCATCGAGGCTGGAAAAATGCTTGCCACCGGGCAGCTTTTCAATGCACGCGATCGATGTCTTCCATTCCCCCAACTGCGATATTTTCTTGGCGGCGGTTGTGAACGCGGTGATTTCTTCTGGATTACCAAACAGTAAAACCTGCTTAATCCAATGCACTGCGGCCAAATAGGACGTGGAGGGCACACCTGTCGGCAATTCCCAACCCGCATGCACTTTTTCCCAGTGATGCACAAAGCGCCGTTTGACATAGCTAATCGCACAAAGTCTTTCGCCTTGGCGAATGTCTGGGGCTATCTTTCGAACGGTGTCCCAAAACACGCTTTGTATTTCTCCGCCAGGCCGGTCAACGCCCGATAACTCTTGCCACTCGCCCATCATGGTGCATTTGTCGCCGAGCTGTTCTGGCGGGTAAAGGCTGCGCCAGTTTTTACGCATGGATAGCGCGGGCGTGTTCGTATCAGTGTTCGTATCAGTGAGCACCCAAACAATTTCCCAGAAGTTTGTGATCTGCTCGTCCCAAAGCTCTTTATCGACTTTTAGTGTCGCCAAGCGATCGTGGTCCCAAACCTCCTCGGCGATGTGCAGCCACTCGGCTTGTATCGCATCGGCGACTTTTTTGCCGTCAAACGTGTCCGATACTTCAGCCTCGAACACGTTAGGTAGCGAAGCAATATTTGGGCCTTCGCCTTGACGTGCTTCGATGCGTATGAGTAGTTCATCGCTACTGATATCAGGCATCATAATCTGGCCGTACTGCGCCTGCGTGGCTTTCATGGCATGTGCCGTCAAATACGACAGCAAAAATGAGCCCGCCCAAAAATCCCGTGTACGACGCGCTTGGGAAACAAAGGATTGCACGGGGCCTAGGGTGAGGTGGAATATTCGCCTGTTGGTATTGCTCATGGCAGCACCGCCGTTTTGCCGGGAAAGCGATCAAACGCCGTAGCTGGATTTCCGACTTTGCCGTCGAGGAAATCGGTGATGACGGACCAATCGTCGACTTTCGCATCAACTGGCATTCCACGCGCTTTAATCTTTTCACGATCAGGTAAAAAACGCGATTTCAAGAACACACTGATACCAATGAACTCATTTCTACTGATCTCGTGAACATGGAAAAGTAACGGACTCGCCCGCCGTTCAAAATTTTCGGCGTTTACTTTTTGTAGATGACCTTGGCCGTAATCATGTGGCAATCCAAACATCACCCGGCGTGGGTGAAATGATGGTTTTGCCGCCCTAAAAGCAGAGTCTCTGAGCCAATCATGGTCGTCTTTGAATCTTTTCTCCGACGCTTTACCACTGGGCAGAATGTTTCCGTTGTTTGTTTGGCCCCAACTGCGGTAGTCCAGCAAATTCTTACCAAACTGATCCAGCACGCGAAACGGCGTTGTTGCAGTTAGCAACCAGTCGACTCTGCTTTCAGCCGAAAACGCCGAGTATTCCGGCAGTGGAACACCTACAAAATCACCCAAAAGAGACCTAATCTCAGTTTGGTAAGCCGTTGACGTTGCCGGCGCGTGCCAAATGAATTGCGTGTCTTCTTGGATACTTTGCACAGCGACAGAACCCATCCCGTGCCGCGCTCTGCTTCCAAGTGCGCCGAGGAGACCAAAGACCTTAAGTGCTTGTAAGATGCTGGCATCAGGTTCGCCGCGAAATCTCAATACAACTGTGAAAGCTTGTGCCTCCGTGATGCATGAGCGTGTTACTTGGCCGATAACGCCATATCCCAAGTATCTGGCACCGAGCAATTTGTGAAATCCTGGATTCACGTCGGGCGCTATGGAGTTTGCAAGGTCGCGTTCTTGACGTTGCACATTCAATATAAAAGCGCCTTGCCCACCCGCCTGCTTTTTATCTATCGTCTTTGCCGCTGCACCAAATAGCCGCGCTTCGTCAGCATGTAACTTCTTCAATGCGTCAACCAAGTTGTTATTACATTGGAGATAGATTGGCCCCCAATTCAACGCCCGCCACCAAAATCGCAGCGCGCCTTTGATGGTGGGTGCGCGGATGCCATCCGTGACGGAGTGATCGGCACCGCCTAAAAACATCGGCGTGACAACTCGAAACGTGGCTTCGATGGTTTTCATAGGCGCACCCAGAGCTTTTGGCCGCCTGTTCGTTGCGGTGGCGCATTAACTAGCGCAGTTCCCGATTTAATTTGCACGACCTGTACAAGCACACGCAGCCGTCTCTGGTTATTACTTAACATTGCGATTCCCCTGTGAAGCGGTTTGGAGCGGGGCGATCAATAGTCAAATAATGGTCAAGACATTGGTCGCTGCAACTACTAGAACGACATCCACCTGGGAAACGTATCAAGGTTTTTGCAAGGTATTACAAATAGTCACATTCGACTATTTTGATTGGCTCGATGCATAAGGTGATTAGCGACGGCTGGGCAGGCACGCCGTAACATTGAGAGCGCGACATTCGCCACTTGAAGCGGCCGCGCTCACCGTCGTCAATCCTTGGAATTGCCGGGCTTAGGCCGTGCTCGACGTCGAACTGGCTTTTAGCAGCTAATAAGCGGCAGCGCCGTCAAACCAAAGGCAAATGCTGTTTTTTGCCGACTTGAACATGGCGCTACTCCATGGCGGTGTACGCGCGCTATTTTTTCCCGAAATTAGCAAATAAATCCGCGAACGCACTGCCCAACTTCGGCGCTGGCGGCCCCGATTTTTGTGCTGGCGCTGCTGGGCGGGAATTGCGATCAAAATTGCGCTCGCCGCCTGATGGCCGTGGCCCGGAGCGATCTGACGGGCGTTCAGGACGCGCATCCGAACGCGGCGCGGGCCGCTGATCGCTGGCGGGTCGGTCTGCGCTTCTTGGCGACTGCGACTGATCCGCACGCGGCGCCGGATTTTGTCCGGCAGGGCTCGCCGCACGCGGCGCACGCTCGGGCCGCGGTGCACGCGGCGCGCGTTCTTGCCGCTGTTCCGGCGCGCGCTCGGCCGACTCGGGCTCCGCATCCAAACGCATGGTCAAACTGATGCGCTTGCGCTCCAGATCTACTTCCAGCACTTTCACCTTGATGATTTGCCCGGTTTTGACGACTTCGCGTGGGTCTTTGACAAACTTTGCGCCGCTCAATTGGCTGATGTGAATCAAGCCATCTTGATGTACGCCCAAATCCACGAACGCACCAAAGGCGGCGACATTGCTGACCACGCCTTCCAAGATCATGCCCGGTGCTAAGTGTTTGACCTGCGTGACGCCGCTGGCAAAGGTGGCGGTTTTGAACTCTGGGCGCGGATCGCGGCCGGGCTTTTCCAGCTCTTTTAAGATATCGCGCACGGTCGGCGCGCCGAAATAATCATCGGTGTATTTGTCTGGGCTGAGCGTGCGCAAAAACGCGACGTCACCGATCAAACCTTTCAGCTCCCGGCCGGTGCCGCTCAAAATACGCTGCACCACCGGGTAACTTTCTGGGTGCACGCCTGAGGCGTCCAGCGGGTTCGCACCATTACTGATGCGCAAAAACCCAGCGCACTGTTCGAACGCTTTGATGCCCAGCCGCGGCACGTTTTTTAATTGGCTACGCTCCAAAAATGCGCCGTTTGCCTCGCGAAACTTGACGATATTGTCCGCCAAGGAATTACTTAAACCGGCCACCCGTGCCAACAGCGGGCCGGACGCGGTGTTGAGATCCACGCCCACCGAGTTCACGCAGTCTTCTACGGTGCCATCCAAACGCTGGCCGAGTTTGATTTGATTGACGTCGTGCTGATATTGGCCGACGCCAATACTTTTCGGGTCAATCTTGACCAATTCCGCCAGCGGATCTTGTAAGCGGCGCGCGATGGAAACCGCGCCACGCAAGGTGACATCCATCTCCGGAAATTCTTTCGCGGCCAGCTCGCTTGCGGAATACACCGACGCGCCCGCCTCGCTGACCACCATCTTGCGTAACTTCAATTCTGGGTGCTTGCGCATCAAATCGATCACCAGCAAATCCGATTCGCGACTGCCGGTGCCGTTGCCGATACTGACCAACGCCACGCCATATTGCAGGCACAAAGCCGCAAGTGCCGCGACCGAGGCATCCCATTGATTTTGTGGCTGATGCGGATAGATCACGCCGGTAAACAGCACCTTGCCGGTGTGATCAACAATTGCCAGTTTGCAGCCGGTGCGCATGCCAGGATCTAGCCCCAACACCACTTTCGGGCCGGCCGGTGCGGCCAGCAATAAGTCTTTGAGATTATCGCCAAACACGCGTATCGCTTCGGCCTCGGCGCGCTCGCGCACTTGCCCGTATAAGTCTAGCGTCAAATGCACGTGTAGCTTGACCAGCCACGCTTGCCGTGCGGTTTCCAACAACCACGCATCTGCGGGCCTGCCTTTGTCGGCAATGCCAGCAGCAACGGCAACCTTGCCGCGCGCCAGGATATGGCCCTCTTCGGGTTCGGTGCCCGGCTCCAGTTCTAATTCCAAAATACCTTCGGCGCGGGCGCGAAAAAGCGCCAGCGTGCGGTGACTGGGAATTGAACGAATCGGCTCGACCATGGTGAAGTAATCGGAATATTTGGCGCCTTCTTTTTCTTTGCCAGCGATCACTTGACTACGAATTTGACCGTTTGCGGTCAGCCATTCGCGCATTTCACCGACAAGGGCGGCGTTCTCGGAAAAATGCTCCAACAAAATATGACGCGCGCCATCGAGTGCAGCTTTGACATCAGCGATGCCTTTATCCGCATCAACAAAACTTGCGGCAAAGGTTTCCGGCGTCTGGGTTGGGTCATTCAATAAACCCATTGCCAACGGCTCTAAGCCCGCTTCGCGTGCGATCTGGGCTTTGGTGCGGCGCTTGGGTTTGTAGGGCAGATACAAATCTTCCAAGCGCGCTTTGGTTTCACTGGCCATAATATCGCCGTGCAATTCCGGCGTCATTTTCCCCTGCTCTTCTATGCTTGCCAGAATCGCGGTACGGCGCTCTTCCAACTCGCGCAAGTAGCTCAAGCGCTCTTCCAGCAGACGCAATTGGGTATCGTCTAGCCCGCCGGTAATTTCCTTGCGATAGCGGGCAATGAAGGGCACGGTCGCACCCTCGTCAAGCAACTTGATAGCCGAGTCAACTTGGCGCTCGCTAGCAGCGATGTCTTTGGCGATTCTAGATTCAATTGAAAGCATGGATAAGCCTGGTGCAGTTGCAATTTGGCCGCCGCCGGTTAGGAACTGGCTGCGGCCGCTAATTTGGGGCGGTGAGTATAGCCCGGTTAGCTTACTGCGACAGCGTCACTTCGCTGGTGCGCGCAAACACGGCTGCAAGCTGAACCGAGTCCAGTCAAACACATCATCCAGCGTCAGCGCGCGCCGCGCCGCTGCGTTTTCCTCATTGGCTTCGCAGGAAGCCGAGTTCTAATCGCCTAAAGCCACGCATTTGCGTGGCGGGCCCATCTATTTAAAGGAGTGTTGTGATGAAATTGATTGCTATCTTTTTGTTTGGGTTGCTGTTGAGTTGCACAGCAATTAGCCACCCTAATCGACAAGTGACAGCTCACGGCCATGTGCGCGTTGTGCACCCGTTGTCGCAGCAAAATGTTCGCGTTGCGCCTAGACCTGCAGGTCATCCACGGGTTGCTGTGGTTGTTCCGCTGGCGCGTCCGGCACATCGCGGCGTGGCGGTGGTGACTTACCGGCCGCACGGCCATCGCGTTGTTTATGCGCGGCATGTACATCGTCATCATGGGCATTGTCAGCATTAATTTGGCTTAGCGAAGCGTTGACTTGATAGCGGCGGCAAAGCGTTGGCAAAAAGCGCGACGTATTGACCGCCGTTGCTGATCTGTTGCTTGATAACTCACCGCTCCGTTTCCAGCGTCCTGATGAATTTGCCCACTGATTCAGCAGCTTGGGTTGGCGCTGCTTGCAAAAGAAAGTGCGGCGCTTCTATTGATACAGTTTGAGTGGCTGGTAAGACGCGCTGGATTTGCTTTAACGCGCTGACTGGCACAACCTGATCATGCTTGGCCACTAGATATAACAGCGGTACATTTACTGTTTTGAGCTTCGCTGAAACCTCCACCGACAAAACCGCGCGCACCCTAGCGCGTAAGGTTTCAGCTGAGACTTCAGACATAGCGGCGGTCAGCATTGAACGCAGCTGCGGGGTTGAAAAGCGCCCAAGCAGAACGGCATTCAGGACTGCGAAGGGGG
>JAYVAQ010000522.1:0-4855 GCA_043750875.1 Rhodanobacteraceae bacterium | reverse complement strand
GTCGAAGCGCTTGATCTGCATTGGCAATTGCTTCAGCACCGCGAGCGCCGCGTCAGGGTTGCGGCTCTGAGGCGGACATCACCTATTCCCACACCAGCCTCGGTCAGTTAGGTGATGAATTTGTCGCTTCATTTACCGAGGACTATTACCGCAAGTTCATGCTGGATTGGGAGCTGCGCCTCAATCACTACTTACGCCATGCATCGGTGCTTCCAACCGATTTATTCACACGCTAGCCTTTGGAGAATCTACATGCCATTCAGTCGTCGAAGCCTACTTCAAAACTGCACTTCCTTCGCGGTGTATGCATTGGTCGCAGAGCTTGCGCACGCTAAAACCATGGCCCAGGCCCAGGGCTTGCCCGCGCGCCGCTGGTTATCGCTGCAGGGCGATCTTGCTCGTGCACTTTCTGACGGCACGATTAGCCCCGCCGATTGGAGCCGGGAGGTAGGCGCACTGTCCAAGCAGATCGATCTGGAGTCTCTTGCGCACGAACTGAGGCGTGCTCGGATCAAAGATGCTGGAGCACCTTTCGGGCACGATCCGCAGAAGCGCTTCGTCACCATCTTGGGAGAAGAGAAGGAACCGATCAAACTTGGCTATGGCCTAGCCCTTTTCGACTTTGGCCCAGAAAGCGTGATCACGCCGCATGCACACCGCTACATGGCCAGCGCACACATGGTCATCGAAGGCCGCTTGCGGGTTCGAACCTTTGACCGGGTTAAGAGCGAAGACAAGTTTCTGGTGCTTCGAGCGACGAAGGACCTAGTCGCAGAGCCAGGCCACTTCGCCGCGATGAGCGAAGCGAGCGACAACATCCACTGGTTTGCGCCCAGGTCCCAACGCGCAATGACCATGGACGTGATCATTGACGGACTCCCTTCTAACGTTTTCGCAGGCGAAAGACTCAGCCAGGGCAAAGAGCGCTACTTGATTGAGCCCGTCGATCCGTTGGGTGGACGTCAACTTGCAGATGGAACTATCCTCGCGCCACTTATCTCATTCGAACAATCAATGGAACGCTATCGTGCAAGCGACTGAAGTCTTGTCACCCAACTTGCGCCACGATCATATCGCTCCTCAGATCCTGATCGCCGCCGCAGTTCCTGTGCTAATGGTCAGTATGCTGCTTTTGGACTTCGCGGGTGTTGCCCGTGCACTGTTGCTTCAGCAAGGCGCTGTTGCCATCGTGGCCATTGTTGCCGCATTGCTCTGGGTTCGCTATTCGACTGAGACCGTCGAATTGGCGGCGCCTTCATGGCTGCTATTGGGCCTGGCAGCGCTGGTATGCGCCCCGATCCTCAGCGATACCGCTTCCACACCGAACCGCTGGCTTGGGTTTGCTGGTTTTCGCCTGTACGTGGCGCCGATGGTGCTGCCACTCTTTTTGCTTGTTTGGCACAGTGTGCTTTCCGACAGTGCGGCAACGGTGATTCGCGCGCATGTTGCCGCGGCAGCCGTGGCGCTGGGCTTAGCGCTGCAGCCAGATGCCGCGCAGCTCACCGCATTTGCTATCGCCGCTACTGCTTTGCTGGGGCAGTCGATAGTTAGTCGATTTACTAAATTGATCAGCATCGCTTTGCTGCTACTCTTGGTCGTGGTTTCGTGGATCACTCCAGATTCGTTAGTTCCCGTGCTTTATGTGGAAGGAGTATTCACGCTTGCGGCAAGCTACTCGCATTGGATGCTGCTCTGGGCGTTGCTGGCTGCGGCACTGCCGGTCATCGCTCTGCTGTGGTTGGCAACCAAAATGCGCTGCGCAGGCATGCTGGCTGTCGCACTTTACTTAGCGGTGCTGTACCTGCTGGCCCCCGTTCAAGTCACGCCGGTGCCAATGTTGGGCTTCGGCGCCGGCTCCATTCTTGGATACTTCATAATGGTCAGCCAGGCACGGCGCATCGGCAAGCTGGCTGTTCAGCGTCGGCGGATTTAAGCGCACGATGTCGCGCGGGGTGAAGTGTTCACCGGCCGTCTCGTTCGAGCCTTCCGCGAAGCGGCCGATCAGTTCCTCGAATACCAGGCCCATGTCGTGATTCGACACGGCGTGGGGCGACAGATCAATGGTGCGTACTTTTTGCATGACTTTGTAGAGCAGGTTGGCGTCATTTAATTGGCCGATGAATTCGGCAAAATTGAAATATTCAAAAATCTGGCGGGCATCTTTGGAAAAGCTTTGGATGTAGCTTTCCAAATTGGCTTTGATGCCGGTTTCACCGAGTTTGGATAAATCCATCTTGGAGGTGTTGAAGAACGACAACCCAGCAGTCGCACGCAAAATCAGTTTCTCTTGCGCTTCTTCCGGCAGATTCATCGCCTGAATCTTTTGCTGCTCGGCCAATACCGCGTCTTTGCTGGCTTCCAGCACGCATTCCAGGCGGCGCAATAAGCAAAACGGCAAAATGACGCGGCCATATTGGCTTTGCTTGAAATCACCCCGCAAAAGATCGGCGATGGCCCAGGAATCTGAGGCAAGGTTGTTGGCTGTTTGGGTCATGATCGTTTCGAGTCGGGCCGGTAAACGCGCTACCTTAACCCGCAATGGCGATTCAAACTGATGTGGTTCGTCATCCCCGAATGTTTTAGTCGGGAATCTAGTCGGCTTTTGCGCAAAGCACGACTAGGTGCAAGAGTGAAACACCGAATGAACCCACTGTTCCCGTCAAAAGAATGGATTCCCGCCAAAAACATGCGGGAATGACGAACTTAGGGCGCCGTCATCGCATCAAATTCGGAGCATCGAAAACTATCGGATTACCGCATCGGTTAGAATTGAACCGCGATGGCCGACAATGCCGGTTCACGTAGCCTTAGGTGCAATTTCAATGCCGATGCTGTCAATTCTAACTTTGCTTCTCAGTTCTGTTGCGACACAGGTGTCTTGCGCTGTGCCCTACGCCGTTGGCAACCGCGTCGTAAATTACATTGACGCAGCGCGTATGAACCGTCCAGTCAGCGTTTTATTGCGCTATCCCGCTGTGCCGCCGGGCGGTGCTGATGCGCCAGCATTGAGCGGTTGCCCAACTCAAGCGCCGGTTTTCAGTTTTGGTCACGGCTTTACGATCAGCAACAGCGGCTATGATTACCTTTCTCTGTACTTGGCTGCACAGGGCTACATTATGGTTTTGCCTGGAACGGAAACTGGGCTGTCACCCAGCCACAGCGCGTTCGCGGCTGACCTGGAATTCGCTGCCCGCGCGGTGCAGTCTGATCCTTTTTTTGCCGGTGCTGCGGGCTCAGATCGCATTTACGGCGGGCATTCTATGGGCGGCGGGGCGGCATTTTTAGCCGCCGCCAGTGATCGCAACGCGCGTGCGCTTTTTGTCCTGGCACCGGCACAAACCAATCCATCAGCGATTGCAGCTGCGGCAAATATACGGGCAAGTACGTTTATTGTATTGGGCAGCCGTGACTGCGTAGCACCGCGTGCTGCACATGGACAGCCGATGTTTGAGGCATTGAATTTGTCGCCGTCAAATAAGTTTTTAGTCGAAATTACTGGTGCCAGCCACTGTCAATTTGCCACCGGTAGCGCCAGCTGCGCTATTGCCGAACAAACTTGCGGCGGTGCAGCAACCATTAGTATGGCATCACAACAACTTGAGGCCCGCACTGATGCATGGGAGTTCCTAATCTCACTCGGTTTCCCAAATGAGTCAGTCTACTTTGATGATTTTGAGTAAAATTTGACTGACCGGCCAATAAAAAGAAACGCAAGCGACATGAATACGCGAATCCAAAGCCTGGATGTTTTGCGGGGCTTTGCCGTCGGCGGCATTCTATTTGCCAATATTTTGTGGCTTAGTGGCTATTTGTTAGCGCCTTCCTCAATTCAAAAGCGCTTGTTGGACAGACATTTATTGGACGAGATTTGCCTATTTTTCACGCGCCTTTTGGTGCATGGCAAATTCTATGCAGTCTTCTCATTTTTATTCGGGCTAGGATTTGCCGTCCAACTATTGCGCGCGCAGGCCAAAAATAAACCCGGTTTTCTTGCCCAGTACGGCCGCCGTTTGGGGGTTTTGTTCTTGATCGGCTGGATTCACGCTTGGTTTTTTTGGTGGGGCGACATCCTGCGTTTCTATGCGGTTCTTGGGGCTTTTCTATTATTGCTCAGGCAACAATCAGATCGGCTGCTGCTGGTAACGGCCTTGATTGCGCTTGTTTCGCCGTTGCTGTTAGCTATTAATTATCAGCTTGGATTGCCGCAATTAACTGATTTGTTGCCCGCGCAACAGAGTAAGCGCCAAGCCCTGGCGATACTGGCGCATGGCGGATGGCCGCAATTTTTTGACTTCAACTGGCAACGCATTCAACACCACGCGCTCTCCAATATTGAGAACGGCCGTGTTTTCAAGATTTTCGGTTTGTTCGTGCTTGGGTTTTATGCCGGACGTAGGCAGATTTTCCACGATTTGCAAAATCATACGTTGCTATTCCGCCGCGTGCTGATCTGGGGCGGTGCTTTGGGCGGTTTAGTTAGCCTGATTCGTATCGCACAAACCTATCGTGTTTTGCCCGACGTTAAATCGGACGTTGCGCAGGAATGTCTTTATCTGTTGTCGGTTTATCCTCTGGCGTTTGCCTATATTGCCGGTATTTCCTTGGCCTGCCAGAGCGCAAAGGTTGGCGGCCTGCTGCGGCACTTCGCGCCAGTTGGGAAAATGGCGCTGAGCAACTATCTGTTGCAGACGCTGTTGGCAGCACTGGTTTTCTATTGGTGGGGTTTTGGCATGACTGCAGCTTTGCCGCTGCGCTATTGCTACTCGCTCGCGATCCTCATTTTTGCTGCTCAAATCGCGCTAAGCCATCTTTGGCTAAAGCGCTTTAATTACGGGCCAATAGAGTGGTTTTGGCG
>JAYVAQ010000521.1:0-2789 GCA_043750875.1 Rhodanobacteraceae bacterium | reverse complement strand
GCAGCAGCGCTTCGCTTTGGATTTTCAACAAGGTTTCAAGGGCTAGGCGCATGCGCAGATATTAGCAAAATCATCGGCAAAGCCGTTGCCAAAACCACCTAGTGCGATATTTCCACAGCTTCTTGATGCGGCTTGTGTACTTGCTTACGCGCCCGCACAGCGCGCATCCAGCGGCCAAAATCATCGAAAATGGCATACATGGTCGGTAAAATCACCAAACTGACCGCCGTTGAAAAAATCAACCCACCGGCAATCGCGCGCGCCATTGGAAAGTACGGCGGGCCGTCGCCACCACCGCCGATACTTGTTGTGCCAAAACAAAGTGGCCCAAGCCCCATCACGGTGCAAGCGGTAGTAATCAGAATCGGACGTAAGCGTTCCTTGCCACCCAATACCAATGCTTCGGCGCGGGCGATCCCTTCACGACGCAAGTTATTGACGTGTTCGATCAAAACAATCCCGTTATTCACCACCACGCCCATTAAAATCATGATGCCGATAAAGGCCATTACCGAGAAATTTGTGGGCCAAATGAGAAAAGTCCAGAACACACCGGTGATCGAAAACACCACGCTGATCAGAATCGAAAGTGGATACAGAAAACTCTCAAAAAGTGCGGCCATCACCATATAGATCAGCACAAACGCAAGCAGCAAATTGAACACCATTTCCGCGCCCGCTTTCGCTTGATTCTCAAAACCTCCACCATAATTCAGCCCATAGCCCGGCGGAAAAGGAAAGGACTTAATCGCGTTATCGATTTTTTTCCGCAGTTCATCAAGCGATGCGCCTTCACCCTTGGTGGCACGGATGGACACGCTGGTGCGGCCATCTTGTCGGTTGATCGCCAATGGGCCAGGCGCATTACTGATCGTTACTAACGCGTCGAGCGGCACACTTTCGCCGTCCGGGCGGGTCATCCGTACTTGCTTGAGCGTATCCAGGGAAATAGATTCCGAATCCTTAAAGCGCAGCCACATCGGCACTTCGCCATTGTCAGTGCGGAATTCACGTAGCGGCGAGCCGCGCATCGCCACCTGCACGGTGCTTGCAATTTGTTGCGCAGTAAATCCTAGGCTAGCAGCCCGCGCACGGTCAATTTGAATGCGAATTTCCTTTTGATCGTTGCCTAAATCGCTGCGTACGTCCTTGAGTTCGGGCACTTTGGCCTGCAAAAAGCGCGCGACATCTTGCGACAGCGCGCCCAACACCTCGCTGGAGTCACCGGCAATTTGCAGCTCAACTTCATTGTCGTTGCTGCCGCCACCGCCACCGCCAAAACCACCGCCGTCGCCAAAATTCGGTTTGCCAATTGCAAACTGGGGCACCGCTTTGCGAATCATTTCCTGGACTTCTACCGGCGTCAATTTGCCCTTGTCTTCATCAATCATTTGGATGCGCGTGCCCATCCCTTGATCGCCGATGTAGCTATAGACGTTCTCGATTTCAAACTCGGTTTTATTTTTCAGCAGAAATTGCTCAAAAGATCGCGCTGCTTTTTCCAGTTCGGGTATCGGATAGTTTCCTTCAATCTGCCAATTTGCTCTAAAGGTGCGATCTACGGATCCTTTGAAAAAATCAAAGGTAATGAATTGCAGAGGTATTGCGGTACTGGCGACTAGCAAAATCATCGCAAGCACCGTTTTCCAACGATGCTCAAGCGTCCATGTCAATAGACGTGCATAGCTTTCCTTCCAGCGCTCTACAATTTTAATTTGACTAATGCCCTTCGGCGGCTGCACGCGCGCGGCGAGCATTGGAATAATGCTGACGCTGACTAGCCACGAACACAGCAAAGCTATTGTCAACGGCACCGCGACGTAATACAGAAACACGCCAACCTCAGTGGTGCTACCAAAGACATTTGGCAAAAACACAATAATCGACGTCAATGTCCCAGCAGTCACTGCCAACTGCACTTTTCGAGTGCCTTCAATGGCGCTGAAGCGCGAATCACCTGGGTTTTTTTCACGCTCTTGATAGATGCTTTCTACTACCACCACGGCATTATCAACGAGCATGCCGACACCAAGCAGCAGCCCCATCATCGTCAGAATATTGAGCGTCAGACCGATGAAATACATCGCGCCCAACGTCATTGTTAGACAAATGGGCACTGCGAGCGACACCATCAACGTACTGGGCCAATGGCGCAAAAAGAAATACAGCACAAGCAGCGAAAACAACGCACCTTCCCAGCCCGATTTAACTAGTTCACCCAACGAGCCTTCAACGCCCTGCCCCAGATCTTCAACCACGATCAAGTTGACACCCGGCAATTCCTTGCTAATGCGGTTAATTTCCGCCATCACTAAGCGGCAAACCTCCACCAAATTCGAACTGCGCTCGCGATTAACGTCAACTCCGACTGCGTAAATGCCGTTTAAAATCCGGATCGCGTCGGTTTTTTGCGCTTTTAAGCGAATCTCGGCGATATCGCGCAACCGCACGCCAGCGTCCGTCACTTGCAATGCGCCGATTTCTTCCAGCGTGTTCAGTTCACCCACCGGCTGCACGCGAAAACGCTGGCCCGCATCATGAATAAGTCCGGCCGAAACCGAAAAATTGCTGCTTGCCAACTTTTGCGCCAGCTGATTCAAATCGACATTGAACGAGGCAATGCGCTCAGGCAATAACGATATCTCGACTTCGGATGGTTCAACTCCGGCAATATTGACGCTCGCCACACCTGGAATACGCTCTAGTGGCCGCTTTAATTTGCGATCAAGAAAATCGTAGGATCGACTTAGATCGCGGCCATTTGAGGTCAAGCGAATGGTGATCGACGC
>JAYVAQ010000520.1:0-2615 GCA_043750875.1 Rhodanobacteraceae bacterium | reverse complement strand
GCTGTCGATTCGATTCCGATGACATCGTGCCTGCTCCAAAAATTGGAGCTTGAACGACTAAATAGCCATAACTAAGATGGTTTGGGGCGGACGCTTACCATAAAGCCGAGCAGAGCAGCGTATGATTTTATTGCGGTCAACTTGCCGTACTTAGCGCCGTTGCAACAAAATAATCACGGCACCCGCACCGCCCAACCGTAAGCGTCCGTCCCAGCCACCCCTGAAGGCAAAACCGACGCAGATTAAGCGAGCGGCTTCCAATTTTGTGGCAGCAGCGTAGCGATTTGGCTATTCAAAGTGCTTGGCAACCGGCGCAGCACATCTTCCAAATACAGCCTCGGATTCAAGCCACACGCCTTAGCACTTTCGATGAGTGTGTAGATTGTCGCGGCCGCTACACCGCCGCTTTCACTTCCCGCAAATAGCCAGTTTTTCCGGCCCACAGCGACCACGCGCAACGCACGTTCGGCGGCGTTGTTGTCGATTCTTGTGCGGCCATCTTCCAGATAGCGCGTCAACGCGCTCCAGTGACGCAAGCTATACCCAATCGCAAGCGCCGTGGGTGACTTTGGTAGCAGCTCGCGTAGTTCGTTGTCTAACCAAATCTTGAGTTCTTTTAGAATCGGCGCTGCATGCTTTTCGCGGCGTTCCTTGCGTTGTTCCGGCGTCTCGTTCGCCTCGCTACTTTCGCGCTCAATATCAAACAATAGATTGATCTTCGCCACGGCCGTGTGCGCCGTTTGTGCTGCCGGACTAAGCTTTGCGATATCAAAGAACTTACGCCGCGCGTGCGCCCAGCAGGCCAGCTCCAAAACCGGCCGTTCGCGATACAATGCATCGTAATTACTCGCCGCATCCGCCTGCAAATAGCGCTTCCCGTCCGGCGGGTTCCAGTGCTCAAGCGTGGCTCTGACATGCTCACCTTTTTTATTCGTGGTGAACTCATAGAACACTAATTTCGACGCCGCCCCCACATACGCCCAGGCGCGCGCATTGATCGTTTTCACAGGATGCAAAAGCGGCAGCACCGTCTCATCTACATGGATCACGCTCTCTTGCAGAATGCTCATTTTGATCGCCTCTGCGAGCGGCGCAAGCCAGCTGGAACAGGCCAAAACCCAGTCGCTCTGAGTTTGCTTTGCCAGGTTCACTTTGCCATCGCGCAGATAGATTTCACTAATTCGATTCAGGGGCAAATGATCATCAAATTTTTTGATTAGAACATCTGCTAGCACGCTTTCATCGGCGATCCCGGCATCAATGATTTGCTGCATCGGCGCGCTCACAACGCCGAACTCTTCCTCCGTTGGATGCGCATATTTTTTGCGCTTGGTGCGGCGAATAAAAAAGCGCGCTGGGTCAATCGCCAGCTTGTCAGAAACGTCATATCCGATGAACTTCAATGGCTCACCGTCTGCGGTAAATTTAGCCGATTCAGCAATATCAACAATGGTTTCTTCAACCTGCAGATCTTTCGGTATCGTGATGCGTGGCGCGGCTTTTGGCTGGGTCGACGTCTTGGTCAACGCTGGCTTTATCAGCGCGTCAGCAGCCACTTCTACCGCCACCGATTCGGCGCCAAACATCTCGCTTTGCAAGGCATTACTGGCTTCAGACTTTTGACCGAATTGCATCCGCTTGAGCGCGGCAAACTGAAACGTCAGCTTCTCAAGCAGCAATTCTAGGTGCGCGATTCGCGCCGCTTGAGCCGTGATCTGCGCCGTCTTTTCCGCGTCCAAAAGGCGCAGCTTTTTGTTCTCTTCAAGGGCGCATTCAAGCTCATTCATGGGGCCAAGAATGCACCGCAATATCAGTAAAATACAAGCAATTAGTTGCCTTACTTTATGGCCTTTTGTGGGCATCTTCAGAGGCGCGATTTCAGCCACCTAAGCCACCCGCTTTGCAGCCACAGGCGCCAGTCGGCGCACCGATAAATCAATGCCTTCCAAGATCAGCTGTAGGTCCAAATACGTCAGCAACGCCAGTCTCGGCAACACAAACCGCCCCCGTTCCAAACGCTTATAGCAAAGCCAAAACCCGTGCCGGTCGTACTGCAAAATCTTGACCTTATCCAGACCGCGATTGAAGAACACAAACAGCGTCCCAGACAGCGGATTCGCGCCCAGCTCACTACGCACCAGCAGCGCGAGCGTGTCCATATTTTTCCGGAAATCAACAGGGCTCAAACACACCTGCACCGAGTTGGGTCGAACCCACATCAGCGTATGCCTACAAGCAGCGCAGGGATCGCGGAAATATCAAAAACCGATATCTGTGCGCCGCTCGAAAGGCGAATCAAAACCAATCGTTGCGCCGCGCGCGGCGGTGCCTTTAGCGCTAAAAATTTCGGCGGCTTCGTTGTCGCTGCAATCACCTTATTGGTAGAAACCGAATTCAAGCGCGACTTCCAGCGATAAAACGTCTTGCTACAGAGACCGTGTTGGCGACAAAACTCGATCATCGCCAAGCCGCTCAAAGACTGCGCGACTACCCGTTCATGCCATTGTGCGCGTTGTTGCTGTCGATTCGATTCCGATGACATCGTGCCTGCTCCAAAAATTGGAGCTTGAACGACTAAATAGCCATAACTAAGATGGTTTGGGGCGGACGCTTAC
>JAYVAQ010000519.1:0-4862 GCA_043750875.1 Rhodanobacteraceae bacterium | reverse complement strand
GTTTGCGGCAATGCCGTATTCGGCGCTGGCGACCGGCGCAAAGTTTAAGCTGGTGGCAGTCCAGGTACTGTTATCGCAGACGCCGACAGTGGTTTCCGATGGGTAGGTTAGGCTGGTGAGCCGCCCCATCGTGTCATAGCCATAACAGGTCTTATTGCCCAGTTCATCGGTGACGCTATCGATCTCGCCGCGATCATTGACCACGGCGGATTCCGTGGTGGTATCGTGGTAGACAATGCTTTGCGGGGAGCCGCGCTTATAGCTATCGAGCGTGGTTTTTTGCGTGTCGCCGCCGTCAAACACTTCGTTGACTAGGCCTGCTTGCGCGGCAGTGCTGTGATAGCTAAAGCGCTGGTGCAATTTGCCAAAGGCATAGGTGTGTGTGGGCAAAAGGGTGCTGGCATCAAAGGTGGTTTGGCTGGGCACGTCACTACCGACCGTGACGCTTTGCACTTGCCCGATCACCCATTTCGCCACATCGTCTAAATAGCTCGTCGCCTCGGTGCGGCTATAGCCTAAGCTGCTGGCTTTGGTGACATTATTGGCGCGCGCATAGGCATCAAAACTGTTCGCAGCCCAGACAAAATTTGCGCCATCGCGGGTGATGCGGTGGCTGCGTTTCGGGCGCTGATATTCTGAGATAAAGCCATCACCGCGCGTGCGTAGGCTCCTACCCATCGGCGTGGCGAAGGTCTGGCCAGATTGTGCGAGCTGATACCCAGTGGTTTCAACTTGCAGAATATTGCTCTCACTGGTGCCGCGCTCAACGCTGATGAGCTTGCCTTCGTTGTAGCGGTAGCTATTGCCGAATTTGTAGCGGCGATAATCGCTATCCGGGCCGTACACCACCGCCGTCACCGAACCCGCGCAGCTGTCACTTAAGCACACCGGGTCGGCACAGTTTGGCGTGTTGCAGACCGGCCCAGAGCCTAGAATAAAGCTGCGGTTCGCACCGAATTCATAAGTCCATTGCATCGCCTCGATGCCAGGGCCGCTCACGGTTTTGCGCTTGATGACCAAGTTATCCGAGTCGCGCACAAACACCGCGACATCGTCGTTCGGGTCGTTGTTTTGAAACTGATAGTTCACACAGGCAAGCGGCACATTGCTGCGCCCCAACAGCTGATGCGTAATCACAAACTCCGCCGTCGCACCCGCCGGGTGCGTGATCGTGCCGGTGATGTCTGGATTGGTTAGCACCGTACTAAACGAGGTGCAGGTGCGCGGGTCGCCGCGCGCAAAATCAATCTGCGCGTCCGAAATGGCTTTCAAATCCAACGTCCAGCGGCTGCTATCCGGCAGCGTCACACTGGTTAGGGAACTTACCGCTGCATTGTAGCCATAGATCCAGGTGCGGCCATGGCTGCTGACGCTGCTGACCTTGCCCTGTGGGTTGTAAGCCAACGTAATTTCGCGGCCATCATCCGCCAAAATACGCGTCAGGCTCGCTGGCTGATTCGCCGCATTCGTGTAAGTGTATTCCACCCAATGGCCAAAACGATCTTCCACCCGCGTCGCATACATCACGTTGCGGCGGCGCGTCAAGGTGCCGGACGCCGGTTGCCCCAAGGTGCTCGCCGGTGCCGATAACGGCGCTTCGTAATACTGCGCCATCGAATCAAAGCGATATTTCGTGCCATCCGGTGTCAACGCGGTGAAGCCTTCGCCGGTGCCATTTTGGATCGACGTTGAGCAGCCAAAATAAGTCATGCCCGAAGTCAACCAAAGCCAATCGCCAGAAGGCGGCGCGGAACTTGGCCTCGGCGTGGTAGCGCTGGCAAGCATCAATTCACCACCGGCGGGAATAGCGGCGGTCAAACCTTGCCAAAAATCCGACGCCTGATACACCCGCCCGCCCGGAACTGTCACTTGTGCAGGCTCGGACTGCCGCGTGCAGCGATCGTTCGCCCAACTCGGCCCATAGGTTCCATGGATGCGCGGCAGATCCAAATCCCAATCCGTCATCGGCCGGTCGTACAGATAAAACTCGGGCCGATGCGCCACCTCGAAGGTCCGCGTAATCGCCACAAGCAGCGTGGAATTGCCGGGTATCGAAAGATCGGTGACGGAAAACGACAGCGAGCCATTCGACAAGCCCACCGTATCGCCAAAGGCATCCGGCCCAGCGCTGTGCAACCCGGCGCGTTTTTTAATGTAGTCGCGGTAGTTTTCCCACGGCGCGATGTCCGAGTTTGACGTGCCATCGGCGGCAATTTGCGGCGTGCCATCGGCGTCAAAGTCGGGATCAGTGCTAGGTTCGGTCGATTGCGCAAAGGCGTTGGTGAGAGCGAATAACGTAAGAAATGCAGCGCAAATGCGGCGGAAGGCCATGTGGTTCCTAAAATAAGACGGTGTCGATGGGTAAACGCCAACTGCTGAGAAAACGTATTAATGCACTTGCATCATTTTACAAAAAGTCACATTAAACAATGTGGGAAGCAAACGCTTTTATAAAAAAGCTTGGTGTTGCGAGACAGCAGAACCTAGGTGGGGCTTTGGTGACTATCCGATGGAAACTGCAAGCTCGACGACGTTGTTGAAGTTGTCAAGTTCCTCAAAACACCAAGTTGGCGGCCAAAGCAATAAACATCGCCAAAAACATTGGCAGTGTGCGCGCAAGATTCATCGATACCAACAACACTGCATCCGCCGCACTTAGATTCAACGCTTTATTCGCACTGACTAGGCCCTGCAGGCGGTGAAAAGCCTTCATGAATTCGTGCCCGAATAGGTTAGCCGTGGCGATCAAAGTTAAGGCAAACGCGACCATCACCAATGGGCGGTTTCACACACCCATGACCTGCGCCACATGAATCAGCGTTAAGTCTGAACTAGAGTTCAGCCGACGTTTTTAACCACCGCCCCTGCACATCGGATTTCACTATGCGCCTATTAGCTGTCGCACTTGCACTCACTATTTCTGGACTCAGCCATGCGATTACCGCTGAGGAACTCATCAATAAAAATATTGAAAGTCATGGCGGGCTAGCTGCCCTTAAGGCCATTCAAAATACCACTGCAACCGGAAAAATGACTTTCGGTGGCGGTGATTTTTCACTTGATCTGGCGCTTAAAGTGGTGCAATCACGGCCGGGAAATTCGCGCATGGAGGCCACTTTTCAAGGCATGACCATGGTCAATGCCTTTGATGGCAAAGATTCGTGGACAATTTCGCCGTTTCAAGGCCGGGTTGACCCGCAGCGCAACAGTAGCGACGAAGCAAAAATGGCGAAAATCAACGCCGATCTTGACGGGCAATTGGTGGACTACAAGGCCAAAGGTTACCAAGTCGAGTATTTAGGAATGGAAGACGTCGATGGCACCAACGCGCACAAGTTACGGGTGAAGCTCAATGCCACCGACAGTCGTACGTTTTTCCTCGATCCGGACTACTTTTTAGAAATTCGCATGGAAGATCGCTTCCAAATGCGCGGCGCCGAAATGGTGGTGAAAACCGACGTGGGTGACTATGAAAAAGTCAACGGTTGGTTTATGCCGTTTTACAGTGAATCCCCAGGTCAAAAAATCAACTTCGACACCATTGTTGCGAACGGCAAAGTTGACGCTGCGCAATTTGCATTTCCCGCCGCGCCAAAGAAATAAGGATCGCCACTCATGAAAATCTCGATGAATAAATCGGCTCTTTGCATCGCACTCGCAAGCGCATTAGCAGGCACTTTGGCAACCGCGAATGCGGCTAGCACGGCCGTGCGATACGACTCCACGACCTTGTCCGGCCTTGGCGTGCGCAATATTGGCTCAGCCGCGATGAGCGGCCGTGTCAGTGCACTAGCAGCCTATGAAGAGGGCGGCAAAACCATTATGTATGTTGGCGCAGCGTCTGGTGGCGTGTGGAAAAGCCGCGACGGTGGCACGAGTTTCGAGCCGATATTTGATAAGCAATCATCACAATCCATTGGTGCAATCACAGTTGATCCGAGCAACAAAAACATTATTTGGGTCGGCACTGGTGAAACCTGGGTGCGCAACTCGGTCAGTATCGGCGATGGCATTTATAAGTCGGTCGATGGCGGTCAAAGTTGGAAAAATATGGGGTTAAAAAACTCGGAGCGCATCAACAAAATCGTTGTGCACCCGAGCAACAGCCAAATTGTTTACGCCTGCGTACCGGGCAAACTGTGGAGTGATTCCAACGACCGTGGCTTATATAAATCCATCGACGGCGGCGAAACTTGGCAGCACATAATCAAAGGCAGCAATGCTTCTACGGGTTGTTCTGCGCTGACGCTTGATCCGACAAACCCGGATGTAATGATTGCAGGAATGTGGGATTTCCGACGGCTAGGCTGGACGTTTCGCTCTGGCGGAGAGGGCCCGACTGTGAAAAGTGGCTCAGCGATGCTCAAAAGCGCCGATGGTGGAAAAACCTGGACGACAATGACAGCAAAAAATACCGCAGGCCTACCCGAAGGGCCGTGGGGCCGCATTGAAGTTGAAATTGCGCCTAGCGACAAAAATATTGTCTACGCCTTTGTCGAAGGCGTATCCAGCGCGCTGTATCGCTCAAGTGATGCCGGTAAAACCTTTGAGCGGCGCGATGATTCGCAAATGATGGTTTGGCGCCCTTTTTATTTTGCAAATTTAATTGTCGACCCAAAAAATGCCGACAGATTGTTCAAGAACAATCTAAATTTGATTGCTTCTGAAGATGGCGGCAAAAGCTTCTCAGGTGCGGGCGGTCGCTGCCACGCGGACTGGCACGATGTCTGGATAAATCCCAACAATACCCAACACACTATCGCTGCAAACGACGGCGGGCTATGCATCAGCTACGATGGCGGCAACCGTTGGCACATGATGATGAACTTGCCGATTAGCCAGTTCTATCATGTCTCAGTCGA
>JAYVAQ010000518.1:0-10087 GCA_043750875.1 Rhodanobacteraceae bacterium | reverse complement strand
ATCACCGCGCGGCTGCCGGCGATCAAAGCGGCGCGCAATAACGCCCCGCCTAAGTATGGGCCTGTCATCGGCGCTAAATTGCCGCGTACCGCTGCGTTCAAATCACATCCCAAACGTATTCACCACGCGCCAATGTTGCAGCGGCAATGGCATCCATTTGTTTATCCTCGTTGGCTAACAGCGCGCGCAGATTGCGCGCCATGCGGCGCTTGGCCTGTTTCGCAAAAACCTCCGCCAGTACCAATGTCGCTTCTGCTTTGGCCGGCTCTTCTTTGGCAATGGTGTCGGCCCTGGAATGCACACAAAGCCCGACAAAAAGATCAATGGCGATATCCGCGATACGCTTTTGCTGATGCTGAAATTCCGCAATGGCTTTGCCGTGCGTGCGCAAAAGCGTATCGCCTGCGCGGGACAGTTCGAGGGTGTATTTGGCATACATGTCGCTGCCCGCTTTTAATCTAGGATGCAAATCGCGCAAAATTTTGTCCGCGCCGAATCCGGTGGCCTCTTTGAAACGCTTTTCCGCATAGCCGCTGAGCACGCCAAAGCCTTTGATCGGGTTATTGAAAATATCGCCAACTGCAGTTTTTAATTCGCTTAACGACGAGCCCACATCTTTAAGCCCGCTCAATGCAATGTAGAGGCGCAGAATTTCATTGGTGCCTTCAAAAATGCTCAAAATGCGGCAGTCACGGGTGATTTGCTCATACGGAAATTCGCGCATAAAGCCATTGCCAGCTGCGATTTGTAACGCCTCATGCGCGCAGCGTTGAATCGCGTCGGAGGCAAATACCTTGCTAATCGCCGCCTCAACGGAATAGTCCTCGACGCCTGAATCAATGTAGTGCGCCACCATCCAAACCACCGATTCCGCGGCGAAACAATCCAGCGTCATCTGCGCAATTTTTTCCCGGATCAGGCCGAACTCCGCGATTGGGCGGCCAAATTGCTTGCGATCTTGCGCTTGCGCGCTTGACAATTTGATCAGAGTTTTCATGCCACCCACGGCACCGCCGCCTAAGCCGGTGCGGCCGTTGTTTAAGATGCTCATTGCGACTTTGAAGCCCTTGCCTTCGGGCCCAAGCACGTTTTCTGGCGGCACGATCACATCGCTGAATGCAACAGTGGTGGTGCTGGACGCACGGATGCCCATTTTATCTTCGTGCGGGCCGTGGCTTACGCCTTTCCAGCCCGCTTCGACGATAAATGCGGTCATTTTTCCCTCGCCTTCGTCGGTTTTCGCGAAAACCGTAAAGAGCTGGGCAATACCGCCATTGGTGATCCAGATTTTTTCGCCCGACAGCGTCCAGCTGCCATCGGCGTTTTTCTTCGCAGTGGTTTTGATGCTGGCTGCATCCGACCCTGCACCGGCTTCAGTCAGGCAAAACGCGGCAATCATCTCGCCGCTGGCCAATTTCGGCAGATAACGTAGCTTTTGCGCCTCATTCGCCCAAAGCAAGAGGCCTTTCATGCCAATTGAGCTGTGTGCGCCAACCGTCAACGAAACCGAGCTGTCATGCCGTGATGTTTGCTGCAGCACGCGCGCATAGCCCGCATTCGACAGCGCCATGCCACCGTATTCTTCCGGAATGATCAGGCCAAATAAGCCCATATCGCGCAGACCCTGAATAAATTCCTCGGGCTGATGCGCGTCGCGATCCCAGTGTTTAAATTCCTTGGTGTGCGCGTCTAAAAAGCCGTCAATGGAATCAACCACCGCGCCCAAAAGCTCGGCGTCGCGCGCACTCATCTTTGGATAAGGAAATAAATTTTCTTCCAAGATCTCGCCGAAAAACAAATTTTTTGCGGCGGATTCATCGCGCCGCAATTTGTAAGTTATCGATGCGGCTGCCGGTTTAATTTCGTCTGCGACTTCGTTCATTGCGTGTACCTAGGCGTAGTCTTGGAGCCGCCAGTTTAGCGCGCTGAATACTTTAGCGCACCACCAATCACTTGGCCCGAATCGAAAATGCCCGGTGAATTTTGGCGTTGCGTTCAAAGTCCGGTGGAATGCTTTTCGCGCTGAAATCTTCCACCAAAAAGTGCTCGGCGATGGCGGGCTCAAGCTTAAAGCGCTGCGCATTGGTGACAAAAATCAGTTCACCACGCTCGCTTAGCAATTCCATGCACTGCCCAATCATGTTGGCATGATCGCGTTGAATATCCAGCACGCTGTCGGTACGTTTTGAGTTGCTAAACGTCGGCGGGTCCAAATAAATCAAATCAAACGCACCTTTGGCATTTGGCTGCGTGACAGCCCATTCCAACCATGCCAGAGCATCCGCTTGCTCAATCACATGATCGTCCAAATTTAGCTGGTTTAGCTCAAAATTTTGCGCCGCCCAATGCGTGTAGGTTGGTGATAAATCTATCGACAGCGAGCTTGAAGCACCTCCATTGGCGGCATAAACGCTGGCGCTGGCGGTGTAGCAGAACAGATTTAAAAAGCGCCTACCACTGCAGGATTTGGCAATGCGCTGGCGCAATAGCCTGGAATCTAAAAATAGCCCGGAGTCTAAATAATCATCTAGATTGACCCAGAATTTCTGCGCACCTTCACTGATTTCAAAATACTCGCCCGTGGCTTCGCGTGCGCGGCGATATTTACCGCCACCTTTTTCGCGCCGACGGGTTTTCAGATAAACAAACTCCCGCCCCAGCCCAAACGCTGCTTGCGCACCCGCAACCAACTCGCGCAAGCGCCCGGCCGCGACATCTTCTGGGATATCCGCCGGTGCTAAATATTCTTGTATATGTAACCTGCCCTCATAAACATCAATTGCAGCTGAGTATTCCGGCAAATCCGCGTCATAGGCGCGAAAGCATGTAAGCCGATGATCTGTCAGGTAGCTTTTTAAGCGGCGCAGATTTTTTTCGATGCGATTTGCCACCATCTGCGCGCCCGGGCTTAACGGCGGGCCGGATTTTGGTTGACTCGTCTGGCCCGGCTTTGGCTGGGATAACGTTATCGGCGCATTTGCTAGTGCTTCGCCACGCGTTGTCTTGCTGCGCGCAGGTTCCTCACTCTGCGTTTCCCTTGCATTAAATTCGCTCAAGGCAAGCATTAAATCCTTGGGCAAATCTAAATTCTCTAGTGCCGCAGGTTTTGCCCGCATGGAGTCGGCGGACGCAGATTTGGGTTGGGCAATTGCTTTTGTGACTGCAGACGTTGTTTTGGCCTCAGAAGCCTCCTCCGGCAACGCCCGCTGACCGCGGCTGGGGTCAAACAGCGCTAAGGTGCAGTCCAGCGCACCATTTTTAACCGCATAGCGCTTGATTATGGGCAGATTGACTGCCGTTAATAATTCCACGTCGCTGCTAATCAGTGCCGCACCAAATCCAGAAAATTCGCGCGCCAACATCGCACCCACAGCCCGGTAAACCGGAACCAAGGCGCGCGCATTGCCCATGCGTTCACCATACGGTGGATTGCCCAAAACCAAGCCAGCGCTAACATTCGGCGGGCATTTTAAGGTGCGGGCATCAGCAACGCTCAAACGCACAAAGCCAGAAAAACCGGCCGCCTGCAAATTGCGCTTGGCAATCGCGATTAAACTGGCATCGTCATCGAAACCATAAAAGCGGGGTTCGACACTCAAGCTTTGCAAACCAGCAACCGCCCTAGCTTTTGCCGCCGCAAGCTCAATTTCTTCGGCTTCCCGGGTGTAGCTTGGATGCGCGTAATAGCCAAAGCCGCCATCCTCGGCGCGCTTTAGGCCGGGTGCGACGTTCGCCGCCATCGCGACCGCTTCTAATAAAATAGTGCCAGCACCACACATGGGGTCAATAAAGCTTTCGCCACGCGCCGCGCGTTCGGGCCATTTGGCGCGAATCAATAGCGCCGCCGCCAAATTTTCCTTGATTGGCGCTTCGCCCTGCCCGGTGCGCCAGCCGCGTTCGTGCAGCGCATGACCGCACAAGTCCCACATAATCGCCGCTTCGTGCGGGTGCAAATACAAACGCAAGCGCACCGCTGGGTTTTCCGAGTCGACATTCGGCCGCTCCACGCCGTGGTCACGATGCTGATCGATAATCGCGTCCTTTATCCGCAGCGCGGCAAATCCGGTGTGCGCAATTCCTGGCGCACTGCCACTGACGTCGACGATAAAGCTATGTTTAGGCCCCAGCCATTCCTGCCAAGGCAGTTTTTTTGCCGCCTCGTACAGCGCGTCCGCATCCGGGGCAGAAAAACGTGTCAACACCACCAACACACGCGACGCCAAACGCGAATGCAGGCAGGCGCGCATGGCAAATTGAAAATCGCCGCTGAATTTAACCCCAGCCAATGCCTCACGCGCATCCGGTGCACCGAGTGCAATCAGCTCATCGCGCAATAAATATTCCAAGCCTTTTGGGCAGGGTGCAAACAGCTCCAAACCGTGTTTAGGCGAACTTCGGCTCATACTGCCGCCTTTTTAATGTCGAGCTCAGAAAGAAATAGCGCGAACTCGTGCTCAATCGCGGCCATCGAATTTTTTAGCCGGTGATCATCATTGACCAACACCAGTTTCGCGTCGTACGCGCGGGCAAAACCAATCACTTCACTGGGGTCTATCAGTTCATCATGCCAGCCGTGAATAATTGTGACCTTGGCGCAGCTTAAGCGCATCGCGGCTTCAGTACCGCGAAAAAAAATTGGAGGAGCCAATAAAAACAACCCCGCTACGTCGACGTGTAGCGATGCCATAGCACTGATATACGCGCCCATGCTGGAGCCGACGAGTATCCGGCTGGACGCTGTCGAAGTGCACAAGTCGAGCAATTTTTCGATGCGCTCAGCCGCCGGTGCTTGCATGCCGTAATCGGGCCGCTGACACTGATAACCACGCGCACTGGCGAGCGCGTCTAAGCGCGTAATTTTGCTGGCATTTGGACCGGATTCACGGCCATGCGACAAAATAAGTTGGTTAACGGGGGATTGATTCACTATTTAGTCCTTAAAGCGGCGCAATCGGCGCCAGCGTTAGCATCATTTGCTGTAAGCCTAGCGCACCTAATTGATACAGCACCGTCAGCGTTAACATCAACACGCCCACCGACAAATCCAAAGGCCCAATCGGCGGAATAAGACGGCGAAACGGTGCCAGCATCGGCTTTACAATCGCGTTCACCACCTGCATCACCTCGTTATAAGGATTGGCTTGGACAAAACTTGCGATCACAAACACGATCAGCAACAAAAACAACAGCCAATACAGCGCCTGCCAGACCAAAAAAATGCCCAACACGATTGCGAGCAAACCGAAACTCAGGCTCAGTGCCGAAGCCCAGGCCAAGCCAACTAAAAACACCAACGTGGCCACCGGAATGCTGAAATTGCCGTAGCGCGGAATGATTTTTTCAAACGGGCGTAGCACCGGCGCCAAGGCCATATACAGTGACTGAACGAAGGAATTTTTGAACGGCGCGCGTACCAGCTGCAGCAGCAGCCGCATCAGCAGCAGCCAAACCACGGTGCCAAACACGAAATTGATCACCAATGCGTAAATACTGTACATATTTTTCCTGTAGCTAAGTGTTTAGCCGAATTGAGCTGAAAGAGTCTTGCCGCGCGCCGTTGCCGCAGCAATTGCTTCAGTCACGTGGCCGCGAAAACCGCTTTGCTCAAATACCGTCAAAGCCGCTGCCGTGGTCCCACCTGGACTTGTCACACGTTCCCTTAGAATGCTGGCGGGCTCGTCGCTTTCAAGCGCCATTTTCGCCGCGCCATAAGCGGTATTCAGCACCAACGCACGCGCCACTTCGGGGCTTAGCCCTTGCGCAATCGCCGCCGTCTGCATGGCTTCGATCATTAAAAAGAAATACGCCGGGCCCGAGCCCGAAGTCGCCGTCACCGCATCCATCAACGCTTCGTTTTCGACCCAAACGCTTGCGCCCGCAGCATTCAGCAAGTTTTGTGCGCTGCTGCGTTGGTCGGCACTGACATCATTTTCCGCGAACAGCGCGGTAATTCCCGCCCCAATCAGTGCGGGCGTATTCGGCATGCTGCGCACCAGCTTTGCCTTTGGCCCTAGCCACTGGCGCAAGCTTGCCAACGAAATTCCAGCCGCGATTGAGATCACCAGCGGCTCAGACGCGTCCACCTGCGCCGCTAAGCCTTCACACACTTCGCGCATCATCTGTGGCTTTACCGCCAGTAACCAAATCCCCTTCCCGGCAACAGCGGAAGCACTTTCGCTGTGCACCGCAACGCCAAAATCGCGCGCTAATGATTCAGCAGTCGCTGCAAAAGGCTCTGCAACCGTAATGCTCGCCGCACTTTGTCCACGCTTGAGCAAGCCGCCTATAAGCGAGCGCGCCATATTGCCGCCGCCAATAAATGCAATTGTTGAGTCCATTTTTAATGCACCAAATTTACAGCGCGCGAGTGTGCCATGAGCAACGCTGATCGCGCTGGCCCATGCTGAATGGGTTTTGGGTTAGCACAAGTCGCAATAGGGTTTGAACTTTGCTCTCAAGGCTTCAAAGCCGCCCAAGCCGAGTTCACAAAAACCTCAACGTACGCGCTCGGTGGCACCTGCACACGCCCGGCTAGCCAACTGCGGGCGTATTCGTGCATCGGCCCGTGCAAAAGCGGCAGCAGCAATGCCATCGGCAAGGCACGAATTTCGCCTTTTTCGATCCAGCTTTCCAGCCGCTTTAACAGCGGGCTAAGCTCATTGCGATTATGCGTTTTTAGTGCCGAGCTGCCCGCAGATTCCAACGCGCCGCGAAACCGAAAAATGCAGCGCGCGGCATCTGGGTTTTCGCTGATCCAGCTTGCCGTGGTCGCAATCAACAAATGCACCGCGTCTTGCGCTGCCAAATTTGGCGTCAGCTTTTCCAGCAACGCGCGTTTGTGCTCGGTCAACGCCGAAATCACCACCGCCTCCAACAGCCCAAGCTTGCTGCCAAAGTGGTGATACAGGCTGCCGGTACTAATGCCGCTGGCATCGCGCACATCTTCAATGCGCGTCGCTTCCAAGCCACGCGTCAAAAACAACAAGCGCGCGGCGGCGATGGCGACGCTGCGGGTGTCAGTTATCTGCGCGGGCGGCTTCGAGCTCACGCGAGTTTGCGGATATAAAGTGTCTTTTCCACTTGCGCAATCAGCTGGCTGGCGGCATCGCGTAAGTCAACGGTATAGGTTTGATCCAGCTTGCCCGATGCACCCAACAAGCCGCGCACGCGCGCTACTTCCTCTGCGGGCAGCAGGAAATTCGCGGTGATCACGCCCTTCCCCGGCTTTAGATAACGCACCGCGCCCGCGCGATCCCAAACCACGTAGCCCGCACCGAGCTGGCGCATCATCATCAGCATATAAAACGGGTCAGTCATGGCATACAGAGTGCCACCAAACGCGGTACCGACGTAATTGCGATTCAGTAAGCCTAGGCGCAGCTCCACCGTTGCGGCAGTTAAATCGTTGGTAATCGCGCGCACCCGCACGCCGGCAAATCTAAAGGTGGGCCACAGATTAAACACCCAGCGCAACACCCGCGCCGACAGCATTTTTTTCGCCAAATAGCCCTGCGGCTTTTGCGGCTTAGACGGTTCTTGCGTTTGCAGATCGGTTGCCATAATTGGATTATCGTTCTAGAATATTGTTCTAGACTACTGTGCGCCCCTAAATATGTCAAACAAGACCTCACCTGATGCCCTAAAACTCTACAACCAGCTGGCGCGCTACCCCGCTGGCAAATGGCTATTCTCAAAGTTGGTCGGCTGGCGCGCGCCCTACTTCGCCAGTATCGGCGGCGTCTTTAAAGAATTACGAGCTGGCTTTGTCGAGGTGCATCTGAAAAATCGACGCAAGGTGCATAACCATATCGGCACCGTGCACGCGCTGGCGATTGGCAATTTGTGCGAGCTTGCGGCGGGCACATTGATCGAGGCCAGCCTACCCAAACATTTGCGCTGGATTCCTAAAGGCATGACGATTAGTTATCTGAAAAAAGCCGCCACCGACCTGCGCGCCGTCTGCGAAATCGACACGCCCGAGCAATTACTGCCGGGCGATCTGCCGATGCATGTCAATGTCTATGACCGCAACGATGTGGTTGTGGTGTCGGCGATCATCACCATGTGGATTAGCGCGCGACAGTAGTCAGCTACGCTCCATAGACCTCGCGAAAAACACATCGTCATTGCGAACGCAGTGAAGCAATCTCTATGCGCCTCGACCAAAAAAGAGATTGCTTCGCTTCGCTCGCAATGACGAGTTAAAAGTTCATGGCCTCGGAACAGTCGCTTGGAAGCTAAAAACTCTTCATGAACGTCCTGGATTTACGTTTCGTCATTGCGAACGCAGTGAAGCAATCTCTATGCGCCGCGCATGAAGTAAAAGATTGCTTTGCTCACTGAATAAACCTCGCGGATAACCGTATCGTCTTTGCGAACGCAGTGAAGCAATCTAGCTTTGAGGGACGAGATTGCTTCACTTCGTTCGCAATGACGAGGAATTCTTACCTGGGCTTGATCGGCGCGGCCTTTGAGGCTAGCGTAGGGCGCGACGCTCCCCCTCCAAGCCAAGGCAACGATATGCCCGTGAAACACGCCAAAATCATCTACACCCTGACCGACGAAGCACCGCTTTTGGCCAGCTGCTCGTTCCTGCCCATCATCCGCAGCTTTGCCGCACCGGCGGGCATTGAAATTGCTGGAAGTGACATTTCGGTGGCGGCACGAATATTGGCGGAGTTCTCTGACGTTCTAAAAGACGATCAGAAAGCCCCGAACAATTTGGCCGAACTTGGCAAGCTGACGCAAAATCCCGACACCAATATCATCAAGCTTCCCAATATAAGCGCTTCGGTGCCGCAATTAGTGGCGGCAATTAAGGAACTGCAGGGCAAAGGTTTTGCGCTGCCTGACTTTCCCGAACAGCCGAAAACCGATGCGGAAAAATCGCTGCGCGAGCGTTACAACAAAATCGTCGGTAGCGCGGTCAACCCTGTGTTGCGCGAAGGCAATTCCGACCGCCGCGCACCTGCCGCCGTCAAACGTTACGCGCGCAAAAATCCGCACTCAATGGCGCCGTGGAGCCCCGCCTCGCGCACCCATGTGGCGCACATGCGCGGCGGGGATTTTTACTCCAGCGAAAAATGCATGACCATGCCGCGCGCCTGCGATGTGACGATGGATTTGGTCACCAAAAGCGGCGCGGTGATCGTGCTGAAAAAGAAGGTTTCGCTGCAGGAAGGCGAAATCATCGACAGCATGTTCATGAGCAAAAAAGCGCTGTGCAAATTCTATGAAGACGCGCTAGAAGACGCGAAAAACACCGGCGTCATGTTTTCCCTACACGTCAAAGCCACGATGATGAAGGTGTCGCATCCGATTGTGTTCGGCCATGCGGTCAAGGTGTTTTATAAAGATGCGTTCGCCAAACATGGTGAGTTATTCGAAAAGCTCGGCGTCAACCCAAACAACGGCGTCAGCAGTGTTTACGAGAAAATCAAGGACTTGCCCACCGCCCAGCGCGAGCAAATCGAGCGCGACATGCACGCTTGTTACGCCACGCAGCCAGAATTGGCGATGGTCGATTCGGTCAAAGGCATTTCCAACCTGCACGCACCCAATGACGTGATCGTCGATGCCTCCATGCCCGCAATGATACGCGTCGGCGGCAAAATGTTCGGGCCAGACGGCAAACTGAAAGACACCAAAGCCGTGATGCCGGAAAGCACCTACGCCCGCATCTATCAAGAAATCATCAATTTCTGCAAATCCAACGGCGCGTTTGACCCCACCACACTCGGTACGGTTCCTAACGTTGGCCTGATGGCGCAGCAAGCTGAAGAATACGGCTCGCACGACAAGACCTTCGAAATCACTGAAGACGGCGTTGCCAACATCACCAACCTTGCCACCGGCGAAGTGCTGTTAACGCAAAATGTTGAACAAGGCGACATCTTCCGTATGTGTCAAACCAAAGACGCGCCAATCCGCGACTGGGTAAAACTCGCCGTTACCCGCGCGCGCCAGTCTGGCATGCCGGCCATCTTCTGGCTTGACCCATATCGCCCGCACGAGAAGCAACTGATTAAAAAAGTGAATACTTACCTGAAAGACCATGACACTTCAGGATTAGATATCCAAATCATGT